>CAZBDL010000010.1:6324-20822 GCA_964490525.1 uncultured Victivallales bacterium
CCAGCTGCCGCTGCAGGTCCTGGCAGAGGGCCTGGGCCTCGGCGGCGGGGCGGCGCGCCAGGAGCATGGCCAGGCGTCCGCTGCTGCGGCGGGTGACGGCATCGAGGCTGCGCAGCCCGGCGCCGAGGTGCCGGGCGGCGGCGGCCAGGGCCTCGCCGGGCGGGGCGATGTCGATCACGGCCAGGTGCAGCTCGTCGCCGAACTCCTGGCTGGCGAGGATGCGCTGGCGCAGGGCGAACTGGAAGTAGTCGCCGGTGACCACGCCGCCGCCCTCGCCGCGGATCAGCTCGTGCGCCGTCACCGTGTTCAGGCTCTGTTGCTCGATCGCCTTTCGCGCCTTGGGTGTCGGCCGGTAGCTGTGGATGTTCACCGCCACCGCCTCCTCGGCCTTGCCGACATAGCCGCAGTAGAAGCAGTTGAAGTCGACGTTCGGCTCGGTGAAGATGAATTGGCAGGCGTGGCAGACGAAGGTGTCGGTCGGCTTCTCGTAGTCCAGGCCGATGTGGCGCAAGGCCTTGGCGCACTTGGGGCAGCGCAGGCCACCGGACCCGGGCTCGGCGAAGTCCGAGGCCGGGCCGACGTAGCCGCAGGCGAAGTGGTGCAGGACCTCCTCCACGGCGATGTCGAGCGAACCGCAGCTCGGGCAGACCTCGCGGAAGTTGACCGTGTGCCAGTTGCAGGGCGGGCAGAGGTTGACCTTGTTGAACAGCTCGGTCGCCAGGAAGCCATCGTTGACGAATTCGCGCAGGATCTCGTAGCCCTCGCCGGGCTCCAGCGCAAAGAACTCCGTCACCAGCGGATAGCCGTAGGCCGTGTTCACCGTCGGATTGTAGGAGGGGGCGATGGTCGGGGTCGGCTGCGCCAGCAGATGGCGCAGGAAGGCGAGCTTCTCCTGCTCGTTGATCGTCACTTCCCCGAGGTCGGGGAGGTCCGCCGTCCCCGCCAGGCCCTCGGCCAGGAGCAGGTCGCGGACGACCTGGTAGACCCGGCGGCGGTTGAAGGGGCGCAAGAGGATGTCGCGGAAGCCGGCCTCGCCGCAGCGGCGCAGGAAGCCCGGGGTGTTGTCGGCCGAGCAGACGATGAAAGGGACCTTGGCGAGGTAGCGGTTTTCGCGGGCCCGCTGGAGCACCTCGAAGGCGGTCATGTCCTGGAGCTGCTGGGAGAGGAGCACCAGCATGACCTCGTCGGGGTCGGCGTGGATCACGTCGTGCCCGCGGATCACCTCGGCGGTCGGCAGGCCCTTGGCCGCCAGCACCCGGACGAGGATCTCGCGGTGGGCATGGATATGGTCCGCGATCAGGATCTTCTTCATGGGCGGGCCTTCAGGATGAGAGGATGGAGGTGCGGTTCTTGATGATGAGGACTTGGCGGATGGTCTCGAGCTCGTCCTCGGAGAGCCCCATGGCCGCGACAAAGTCGCGCATGAGCTGCTGCTCGCTGGAGCGCAGGGTGCCGTCGCTCATGCCCAGCTCCATGAGGTTGGCGAGGATGCAGAGCCGCTGCTCGTGGCGGAGGATGCCCTTCAGGTCGGCCAGCAGCTCGGCGTAGGTGTGGCCCTTGAAATAGGCGAGGGCGGCCTGGAGGAGGGCCTGGTCGCCCTGGCAGGCGGCGATGATGTAGCGGTCCTCCTCGGGCGCCACCTTGCCGTCGGCCATGGCCACGTGCATCAGCGCCGCCGCCAGGCCCGTCATCGGGGTGAGGGGAGGGGGCGGACCGACGGGCCGGGCAGCCGTCGGCGCAGAGCCCGAAGGCGCCGGGGGGGGCGCGGTCGCCGGGCCCGCGCCGCCACCCGACCAGCGGCGGATCACTGGCTCGAGCTCGCGGATCTCGAAGGTGCTGCCCTTGATGCGGTAGGTGGTGTCGCCCAGCGCCAGGACCAGCACGCCCTGGCCGGCGTCCTTCTCGATGCGGAAATCGGTGACGTCGCGATCCAGGGCTGCGCGGATTTCGCGGAAGGCGGACTCGCCCAGCTTGCGGGTGTACAGCACCAGGTCGTTGCCTTCGGCGATGACGTAGCCTTCGCCGGACTCGCCGAGCAGGTCGCCGCTGGCCCGCGCAATGATTCCTGGAATCCGCCCGCCCAGGGCCTCCTTCAGGCTTGCCTTCACCTTGTCCGGCAGGAACGTGTAGTTCATTCTCCGCCTCCCCGGGACGTTTGCATGGAGGAATCTCATCGGGCACGGTAGGATATTGCCGCATCGGAGGTTTTTCCACTGCCGATGGCGTCTTTGACAATCCCGGACTTGGCGCTATGGTTATAGTTCGCCTCAAAGATCGGAAAGAGCCTGGGCAGGCGGTGTCGAGGGGGGATTTATGCGCCCCCGCCCCCTGCCGAACCTGAGGAAGCGACACGCCATGAAGAACCTGATGCAAAGCACCGGCACGATGGGCGGGCTTGCCCCGTCGGCCACCCTGGCCCTGACCGCGAAGGCGAAGGCCCTGCAAGCGGCCGGGGAGAACGTCGTGAGCCTGTGCGCCGGGGAGCCCGACTTCGACACGCCGGAGCACATCAAGGAGGCGGCGATCGCCGCCTTGCGGGCGGGCGACACGAAGTACACGCCCAACGCGGGGACGCCGGCGCTGCGCGAGGCGATCGCGGCGAAGCTCGTGCGCGAGAACGGGTTTGCCTGCAAGGCCGCGCAGGTGGTGGTCGGGCCGGGCGGCAAGTTCAGCTGCTTCAGCGCCATCGCCGCGCTCTGCGGGCCGGGCGACGAGGTCATCCTGCCCGCCCCCTACTGGCTGAGCTATCCCGAGATGATCCGCGCCGCCGGGGCGACGCCGGTGCCCGTCCCCTGCCGGGCGGAGGACAACTACGAGATCTGCCCGGACGCGCTGGCGGCGGTGGTCACCGACCGCACCCGCCTGCTGATCCTGAACTCGCCGAGCAATCCGACCGGGGCGGTCTACCGGCGGCGCAGCCTGGCGGCGATCGCGGCGGTGGCGGTGGCGCGCCAGTTCATGGTGCTGGCCGACGAGATCTACGAGAAGCTGACCTACGACGCGGACTTCCCGCATGTCAGCATCGCCTCGCTCGGGCCGGAGATCGCGGCGCTGACGATCACCGCCAACGGCTTCAGCAAGGTCTATTCGATGACCGGCTGGCGGCTGGGCTACCTGGCCGCCCCGGAATGGCTGGCCAAGCGGATCGACGCGCTGCAGAGCCACACCACCTCGAACGCCACCAGCTTCGCCCAGGCCGGGGCGCTGGCCGCGCTCAAGGGCGACCAGGCCCCGGTGGAGGCCATGCGCCAGGCCTTCGCCGCCCGCCGCGACCTCATCCATGGCCTGATGAGCGCCATCCCCGGCGTGCGCTGCATCAAGCCCCAGGGGGCCTTCTACCTGCTCTGCGACATCTCGGCGGTGAACCCCGACGCCATGGCCTTCTCCGAGCAGCTCCTGGCCGAGGCCAAGACGGCGGTCGTTCCGTGCGATGCGTTCGGCGTCTCCGGGCACATCCGCCTCTCCTACGCCTGCTCCGAGCAGGTCATCCGCGAGGCCGCCAAGCGCATCGGCGAGTTCTGCCGCGCCCATCTCCGGGGATAGCGCCGCCCCGCCTGCGTCCCGTGGCGCCTGAAGGGTTTGGGCTTCCCGGCACGGGCGGCTACATTGTTGGCCGATGCCGTTCCGGGCCCGTAGCTCAGCGGTCAGAGCAGGCGACTCATAATCGCTTGGTCGCAGGTTCAAATCCTGCCGGGCCCACCAATTGCTTTCAGGCCGGCCGGGGCTATCTTAACTGTTTCCTCATAGCACATCCGGACATGGCGAGGGCATGGACATGGGCACAGGACAGGCGGCGACGGCACAGGTCGAGGCGGACTACGGGCAGTATGTGCTGCCGACCTATGCGCCCGGGCTGCTGCTGACCCGCGGCGCGGGGACGCGGGTGTGGGACGCGGACGGGCGGGAGTACCTCGACTTTGCGGCGGGGATCAGCGTCTGCAACCTGGGCCACTGCCACCCAGCGGTGACCGCCGCGATCTGCGCGCAGGCGGGCCGCCTGGTGCATGTCTCGAACCTCTACCGCAACGAGCTGCAGCCGCAGCTGGCGGCGGCGCTGATCGGGCGCTGCTTCGATGGGGCCGTCTTCTTCGGCAACAGCGGCGCCGAGGCCAACGAGGGGATGATCAAGTTTGCCCGCAAGTGGGGATCGGCCCGGGGCCGCCATGAGATTGTGGCGATGGACGACTCGTTCCATGGGCGGACGCTGGCGACGCTCGCGGCGACGGGGCGGTCGAAGTACCGTCAGGGCTTCGCCCCGGACATGCCCGGCTTCCGCCATGTGCCCTTCAACGACCTGGAGGCGCTGGCCGCAGCCATCGGTGCGGAGACTTGCGCCGTGCTGCTCGAGCCGGTCCAGGGCGAGGGGGGCGTCCTGCCCGCGACCCCCGAGTTCATGCGCGGCGTCCGCGCGCTGTGCGACCAGCATGGCATTTTGATGCTCTGCGACGAGGTGCAGTGCGGCATGGGCCGGACCGGCACCTTCCTGGCCAGCCAAGGCTACGGGGTGACGCCCGACGCGGTGTCCCTGGCCAAGGCCCTGGGCAACGGCTTTCCGATCGGCGCCTTCATCGTGCGCCGTCCCTTCACCGACGTCCTGGGCCCGGGCACGCATGCGAGCACCTTCGGGGGGACGCCGCTGGCCTGCGCCGCCGCGCGGGCGGTGCTGGCGGCGATGGACGCCGAGGATGTGCTGGGCAACTGCCGCCGCCAGGGGGAGCGCCTGCGGACGAAGCTGCTGGCGCTGGCCGCCGCCCACCCCGCGGTCCGTGCGGTCCGCGGCCAGGGCCTGATGATCGGGGTGGTCCTGGACCGGCCGGCCGCGGCCCTGCGCCAGGCATGCCAGGAGGCGGGGCTGCTGGTCCTGACGGCGGGCGAGACCGTGCTGCGGCTGTTGCCGCCGCTGACCGTGAACGACGACGAATGCGACCGGGCCGTAGCGGTCATCGCCACGTGCCTGGCGCAGCTCGAAAGGGGTTGAGCCATGCAGAAGGACCTGTTGACCGTGGAGGACATCACCGCCCAGGACCTGCGCCATCTCATCCAGCTGGCGGGGATCATGAAGCGGCACCGGGAGACGTATCCCGGACGGCCCCTGGACGGCAAGAGCATCGGCCTGATCTTCGCCAAGTCTTCGACTCGCACGCGGGTCTCCTTCGAGGTCGGCATCCGCGAGTTGGGGGGGGCGGCGATCTACCTCGACTCGGCCAGCCTGCAGCTGGGGCGCGGGGAGACGATGACCGACACCGCCCGCGTGCTCAGCCGCTATCTCCACGGGATCGTCATCCGCACCTTCGAGCACCAGCCGCTGGTCGAGTTTGCGCGTTGCGCCAACATCCCGGTGATCAATGCGCTGACCGACGAGTTCCATCCCTGCCAAATCCTGGCCGACCTCTTCACCGTGCACGAGTACAGCGAGGGATTCGCGGGGGTGCGGATGGCCTATTTCGGCGACTGCGCCAGCAATGTCGCCAACTCCCTGATCCTAGGTGCGCGCCTCTCCGGCATGGCCCTGGTGCTGTCGTCGCCGGAGGCCTACCGGCCCTGTCCGGACCTGCTCAAGGACAGCACCATTGGCCCGGGCACGGTGTCGTGGGAGCCGGACCCGAAGCGGGCCGCGGCGGGGGCGGACTACCTCTACACCGACGTCTGGGTGAGCATGGGCTTCGAGAAGGAGAAGGCCGAGCGCATGGCGGCGTTGCGTCCGTACCAGCTCAACCGCGGGCTGCTCGAGCTGGCGGCCGGCAGCGCCAAGGTCATGCACTGCCTGCCGGCGCACCGTGGCGAGGAGATCACCGACGACGTCCTCGACTCCCCGCAGGCAATCGTCTGGGAGCAGGCGGAGAACCGTCTTCACGCCCAGAAGGCCCTGTTGGCCATGCTCCTCGACGAGAACTGGCACCGCCTGCTCGAATAGCCGGTCAGCCGTCGTCGGCCATCGCTTGGCCGGCCAAGGCCCCGGACGAGAAGGCCCATTGCAGGTTGTAGCCGCCGCAGGGGCCGTCAAGGTCGAGAACTTCACCCGCCAGGTAGAGTCCGGGGATCAGGCGGCTGCGCAGGGAGCGGGGATCGACCTCCCGGAGCTGGACGCCCCCGCTGGTGGCCATGGCCTCGTCGAAGCCGCCGGTGGCGACGGCGGAAAGGGGCAATTGCGCGAGATCCGCGGCGAGCTGGCGGCGCGGTGCGCGGGCCACCTCCGCGACGGGCCGTCCGGCCAGGCCCGGGATGCGTTCGCACAGGGCATCGGCCAGGGCCGTCGGCATGGACTCGCGGAGCAGGTTGCGCAGATGGCGGCGTCCGTCCCGGGAGGCCCAGTCGTCGCAGCGCCGTTCCCATGCCGCGGCCGTCGTTCCCGGGGCAAGGTCGATCCGCAGGGGCACGGCATCCGCCGCCAGGAGGCGCCGCGCCACCACGCCGGCCAGGTTCAGAACCGGCGGGCCGGAAAGGCCCCGGTGGGTGAAGAGCAGGGGCCCGCGCTGTGGCGTTGGGGGGCGGGGCCCGGCCAGTGCGACGACCGCATCCGGGAGGACGACGCCGGCCAGGCCGCCGACCCAGGGGTCGGCGACCTGCAGCGAGGTCAGGGCGGGGACCGGGGGGGTGATCGTGTGTCCGGCCTGGCGGGCGAGGTCATGGCCGTCGGCGCTGCCGCCCAGGCCGGGATATCCCGGGCCGCCGGTGGCCAGCAGCAAGCGGCGGCAGGGAAGCGCCGTGCCGTCCTCGGTGCCGATCCCGGCGACCCGGCCGTGCTCCAGGAGCAAGGTTTGGGCCCGCTGGCCGCAGATGATCTCGACGCCCAGGGCGGCGGCACGGTCGCGGAGGGCCCGCTGCACGTCCCGTGCCGAGCGGCTGCACGGGAAGACATGGAAGCCGTCGGCCTCGACCCGGGTCGGCACGCCCAGCCGATCGATGAACGTGCGCAGCCCGGCACTGTCCATCATGGCCAGGGCATCGCGCATGAAGCGGCCTTGGCGGCCGAAGGCGGCCATCGTCTCTTCGGCGGAGGCAGTGTTGGTCAGGTTGCAATGGCCGCCGCCGCTGGCCATGAGCTTCAGGCCGGGCCGGGGCATGCGCTCAAGGATCCGTACCCGGAGACCGCGGGCGGCGGCATGGATGGCGGCGGTCAAGCCGGCGGGGCCGCCCCCGATCACCAGCGTCTCCGCCGCCCCGGCCAGGCGCATCAGCGTCGACGGCCGGGAAAGCGGCGGACGGGCACTGTTCCCGGCGGCTCGCCAACGTTGAGGAGCGGCAGCCCGGCGTCCTCTTCCGCCTGGACCTCCGGCGGCAGCTCGATGGTTGTGTCCGCCGCTGCCAGCTCCAGGTGCTCCAGCTCCAGGAAGTATTCCGGCAGCATGTGCTTGGACTTGCGGCTGAACTCCTTGACCTTGCCGTAGACGACCACCGTCGTGCCCTTCTTCAGCGGGGCGATCAGCTCGGTCATCTCGTCGTCCTTCTCGGCGATGACGGGCAGGTTCTTGGGGACGATGTGGACCAGGTATTCCTTGTCGCCCTTGAACCCGGACTTTTCCATGTACTCCGGGAAGGTGATATTGAAGCCCTGGTAGCGGGTGGTCAGGCGGATCCGCTTGTTCTTGAACTTCTCCGGGGTGGCGCGCAGGATCAGCAGCTCGACCTCCTGGTAGCGGTCCGCGTTGATCGTGGCGGGCTCGGCGGCCATGGCATCCATGCTCCCCGCCAGTGTCAGGGAAAGAAGGATGGTCGTGGCGAAAAGGCAACGGGTGAAGGACATGGCGGCGGCTCCTGGTGGGATGGATTGGGGGCGGTGAGGGTGAGGGGGAATCTATATCGGAAAACGCCGCGGCGCGAGAAATATTGCCCCGGCGCTAGCGGGCGGCCTGGCTGGGCGGTGTGTTTCGTGCCGGCAGGATCTCATCCCAGGGGCGGTGCCGGGCGGCACGGGCGGAGGGCAGGAGATTGAACTTGAGCATGAACCAGAGGGCGGCGACGCCGTCGCGCCAGGTGATCTTCTTGCCCTCTTCGTAGGTGCGCCCGTAGTAGCGGATCGGCACCTCGTAGATGCGCAGGCGGCGGCACTTGGCGACCTTGGCGGTCAGCTCGACCTCGATGCCGAAGCGGTCACAGGTCAGCACCAGGTTCTGCACGACCTCGCGCCGGAACGCCTTGTAGCAGGTCTCCATGTCCGTCAGGTTCAGGTCGGTCAACAGGTTCGAGAGGAAGGTCAGGAACTGGTTGCCGAGCTGATGGCGGAAGTAGAGGACGCGCCCGGGGCCGCCATGGAAGCGGGAACCGAAGACGACGTCGGCCTTGCCCTCGAGGATCGGGCCGAGGACGACGGGGTAGTCCTGGGGCGTGTATTCGCGGTCGGCGTCCTGGATGATGACGATCGGGGCGGTGGCGGCGGCAAAGCCGCGGCGCACAGCGGCCCCCTTGCCCTGGTTGTGCTCCTGGGCGTAGAGGCGGACGCGTCCGGCCCCCTTCTCCAGGATGTAGCGTTCGACGATGGCGCGGGAATCGTCCTGCGAGGCGTCGTCGACGACGATGACCTCGGCGGTCTCCGGACGGGCGAGGACCTCGTCGAGCATCGCGGCGACCGTGTCGGCCTCGTTGTAGACGGGGATGACGACGCTCAGGCAGGCCACCGGGCTCATGGCCGTTCTCCCAATTCGCGGGCCCGTTCGGCGGCGGCGACGACGGCGGCGGCGACCGTGCCGCGGAAGGCACGCTCCTCGAGGATGGCCAGGCCGCGGGCGGTGGTGCCGCCCGGGGAGGTGACCTGGTCGCGGAGTTCGGCGGGGTGCCGGTCGCTGTCGAGCAGCAGACGGGCGGCGCCGAGGACAGTGCGTGCGGCCAGCTGGCGGGCGAGTTCGCGGGGCAGGCCGGCGGTGACGCCGCCGTCGGCCAGGGCTTGGATGAAGTCGAAGACATAGGCGGGACCGCTGCCGCTGAGGCCGGTGACGGCATCAAGCAGGCGCTCCTCGACGCGGCAGGTGAAGCCGATGGCCCCGAGGACGGCCTCGGCGGCCTGGGCATCGGCCTCGGTGGCGGCGGCGGACAGGGCATAGGCGGCCGCCCCCTCGCCGATCAGGGCCGGCGTGTTGGGCATGGCGCGGACGATCCGGGCGCAGCCGCTCCAGGCGGCCAGGTCGGCCAGGCGCAGCCCGGCGGCGATCGACAACAGCAGGCGGTCGGCCAGGTGGCCGCGCAACGGGGCCAGCGCCGCCCGCGCCTGCTGGGGCTTCACCGCGAGAATGACCATCGCCGCACCGTCCACCGCCTCCTCCGCCCGCGCCACCGGCGCGACGCCGGTCGCGGCCGCGAACATCGCGGCGGCCGCGGCCTGGACCTCGGTCGCCCGCAGCCGTTCCCGGGGCATACCGCAACGGAGCAGGCCCGTCGCCATGGCCGTGGCCATCCGCCCCGCGCCGACAAATGCAATCGTGCCGAATTCCCGCATGGACATTTCCTCCGCCGGTGCCTCGCCTGTGCCCGGAAATATAGCCCGCAATGTCCGGAGGGCCACTTGCATTCGGCCTGTCCTGGCCCTATAATTGGACCCGGGGAGTCGTCCGGGGACGGTTCTCGCCCCGGTTCCGCAGGCGAAGCACGAGGTCCAGGCAATGAGCAATTGGCTGTCAAAGCTCATGGGCAAGCCCAAGCCCTATGAGCCGGTCTCCTCCCGGGTCAAGTTCCTTGACGAGTACGGCGGCGAAACCGAGCACACCATGCCGATCGTGGTGACGCCGCCCAAGCAGCAGTACATCATCAAGACCGACGGCCAGTACTACGTGTACAACTCGAAGGACGAGATGAGCGAGGAGCTGCGCACCGAGATCGCGCGGATCGAAAACATCGACAAGATCAGCAGCTCCTACACGATCATCATGGACGGCAAGCGGCATGTCTTCGGCAGCTTCGACGAGATCCCGGCGGACATCCAGGCCGCAATCCGCGCTTCCGAGGACTGAGCCCGTGCCCGGGACTCCCTGCCCCTCGCCTCCGTTGCCGGTCGACTGGGTCGCCGAGCTGCGCGAGGTCCTCCGCCGCCTGCGGGCCCCGGACGGGTGCCCGTGGGACCGCGAGCAGACCCATGCCTCCCTGAAGCCGTTCCTGGTCGAAGAGTGCGCCGAGGTCCTGGACGCGGTCGACGACGGCGACGCCGCCGCCATCCGCGAGGAGCTTGGCGACGTGCTCATGCACATTGTCTTCCACGCCCAGATCGCCGCCGAGGCCGGCCGCTTCGACCTGCAGGACGTCGCCCGCGTCGCCGTCGAGAAGATGCGCCGCCGCCATCCCCATGTCTTCGGCGAGGCCACGGCGGCGGATGCCGCCGCAGTGGCTGGACTCTGGGAGCAGATCAAGGCCCGGGAAAAGGGCCAGGCAACGCAGGTCGGCCCGGCCGCCGCCATGGCCCGGATGCCGCGCCATTTCCCCGCCCTGCACCGGGCCGAGAAGGTGCAGCGCCAGGCGGCCGCCGTCGGCTTCGACTGGACCGCCCCGGAGCCTGTCCTGGCCAAGATCGACGAGGAGCTGGCCGAGCTTCGCCAGGCCTTTGCCGAGGGATCGCAGAAGGATTGCGAGGAGGAGCTGGGCGACCTTCTCTTCGCCCTGGTCAACCTCTCCCGGTTCGTCAGCTCCGTCCCGGCCGAGGAACTGCTGGCCCGCGCCACCGGCAAGTTCCAGCGCCGCTTTGCCCATATCGAGCGGCGGCTGCGTGAACAGGGGCGTGCCCCGCAGGAATGCCCCCTGGCCGAGCTTGAGGTCCTGTGGATCGAGGCCAAGGCCGCGGAGGCCAAGGCCGGGCCGGATGCGTCGGGCGGTGGATCGCAGGAAGGGAAAGCCCCCTGAGCGGAGTCCGGTTCGCGGACGAGCACGAGGACGACGCGAAGCCTCGTGCAACGTAGGAGCCCGCTCCCCTTCGACTTCGTTCAGGGCAGGCCGCGGGCGAACCTCTGTCTTCCCAAGAGCCCAAGCCAATTCGAGGACGAGGACGAGAAGGAGAATGAGGGGCGAGGGCACACAGGGCTCGCCGCGGCGGCGACCGGGTCCGGGGACTGGACAAGGCCTGCGGGGGCGTATATGTTACAGGCCGGACAAGAGTCGTCTCGCATGAAGGGCAGGCCATGAAGACACTGTTGCTGCTGTCCCTGGTCGGGCTGCTGCTGGGATTCGGCGGGGTGGCCACCCCAAAGGCCCAAGCCATGGATCCGGTGACCATCGCCGTGCTCGCGCCCTATGCCCTGCCGGTGGCGGAGGCGGGCGCCCAGTATGCCATGCGCGGCATGGCCAATGCCTCGCCGGGCTTCCTCCAGGCGGGCACCGAGATGTTCCGCATCTTCCTGTTGCCCCTGGGCCTGCTCGAGTGCACGGTGGGCATGCCCTTCGGCTTCTTTGGCGAGGGCGTGCGTGACGTTGCCCACGGGGCGGCTGCCCCCTTCAGCATGACCTGGCACATTCTCACCCTGCCGGTCCGTGCCATAGGGGCCATGTAGCGGCGCCATGGACACCGGCGACCGCCTGATGCCCCTGATCCGCCGGCGGACCTGGCGGGATCGTGACCCCCTGCCCGGACTGCTGCGCGAATGGCATGGCTCCGACCTTGCCCGGGGAGAAGTCCTCTCCCGCCTTCCCCACGAGATCCCGGTGAGCGAGGCGGTGGAGCAGGTGCTGTGCCGGGTGATCAGCCCGGACGAACTGCGGCTGCGCCGCCTGCGGGAGGAATGGGCCGCGGTCGTCGGCGCGCCGATCGCCCGGGTCAGCGAACCGCACCACCTGCACAAGGGCGTCCTCTATGTCATGGTCCGCGGCGCCGCCATGCGCATGGAGCTGACCCGCTTCCAGGCGGCCGCCATCCTCGCCAAGATCCACCACCACAGCGGCGAGGACTTTTGCCGCGAAATCCGCTTTGCGGCCGAGGATTGAGCATGACGGAGATGGCCATGCCCGCGGAAGCGCCGCCCGAGATCCTGGTCGAACACCTCGCCGGCCACCTGTGGACTCCCCTCCGCGCCCGCCCGCGCCGGGAAAAGAAGGTGGCGGAATATTGCCGGGGCCGGGGCATCCCCTGCTACCTGCCCCTGCGGCGGCGCCGGCAGCGCTACCAGCGCCGGACGGTCGAAACCTATTTGCCGATGTTCCCCGGATATGTCTTCTGCGCCGTCGACGAGGAGGACTACCGCCAGATCCTCCTCTCCGGCCATGTCGCCGGGCGGCTGCTGGTCGACGAGGCCAGCGAGGCCCGCCTCATCGCCGACCTGAACGCGGTCCGCAAGTTCGAGGACCTGTCGCGCTCCCGCGAGGTCATCGTCATGCCGGAGCTGGTGGCCGGCGTCGCCGTCGTCGTCCGTTCCGGGCCCCTGCGCGGCATCCGCGGCGTCGTCGAGCGCCGCAAGAACGCGACTATGGTCGCGATCAACGTCGAGATGCTCGGCCAGTCCATCGCCGCCGAGCTGGACGTCGGCGAGCTGGAGCTGGAGGTCTGACACTGATCACCCTCTGTCCCGACAGCTGGGAAAATCGCCGGGGCGTGCTATCTTTATCGGCTTTCCGTTCCGCGCTCCGAGGCATCGATGCCGGACGCGGGCCGAACCCGACTGTGCAAGCAAGGAGTGGACGATGGGCGTGGAATACACGATCCTGGTGCTGGTCAAGCAAGTGCCGGACACCCAGAACATCACCGGCCAGGCGATGAAGCCGGACGGCACGGTGAACCGGGCGGCGCTGCCGGCGATCTTCAACCCCGAGGACCTGAGCGCGCTGGAGCTGGCGCTGCAGCTGAAGGACCGCTTCGGGGCGAAGGTGATCGTTGGCACGATGGGTCCGCCGAACGCGGCGGAGGTGCTGCGCGAGGCGCTGTACCGCGGGGCGGACGAGGCGATCCTGCTCACTGACCGGGCTTTCGCCGGGGCGGACACGCTGGCGACGAGCTATGCGCTGAGCTGCGCCGCGAAGAAGGTCGGCACCTACGACCTGATCCTGTGCGGGCGGCAGGCGATCGACGGCGACACCGCGCAGGTCGGCCCGCAGCTGGCCGAGAAGCTGGCGCTGCCCCAGATCGCGTATGTCGAGGAGGTGCTCGCGCTGAGCAAGAAGAAGGTGAAGGCGCGGCGCGCCATCGAGGGCGGCTACGAGATCCTGGAGTGCCCGCTGCCGGCGCTGATGACGGTGCTGGACACGGCGGACAACGAGGCCCGCCCGCCCGCCGCGCGCCGGATCATGAAGTTCAAGAAGGCGAGGACGCGCGCGGAGCTGCATGCCGCGCACGGTGGCGCCGACTACACCGATGCCGAGGCCCTGGCCGCCGAGCAGGAGACCCTGCGCCAGGCCGGCCTATGGATCCATGAGTGGGGCGCGGCCGACGTCGCCGCCGACCCCGAGCGCGTCGGCCTGAAGGGATCCCCGACCAAGGTCAAGCAGATTGAGAGCGTCGTCCTCAAGGGCGGCACCTTCAAGCGGATCGAGCCGACCGAGTCCGGGATCGCCGCCCTGATGCACGAACTGATCGCCGACCACACCCTGGGGTAAGAGCATGTCCACCACGATTGGCAATGTCTGGATCTTCATCGAGCAGGAAGGCGGCAAGGTCGCCAATGTCAGCCTCGAACTGGTCAGCAAGGGCCGCGATCTCGCCGACCGCCTCGGCGTCAAGGCCGAGGCCGTGCTTCTCGGCACCGGCTGCGGCGAGGCCGCCAAGGGCCTCATCCCCTACGGTTGCGACCGGGTCTTCCTGGTCGAGGATGCCCGCCTCGAGCCGTTCACCGTGTTGCCCTACGCCAAGGCGATCGTCGACCTGGTCCGCGAGCACACCCCGAACATCCTGCTCTTCGGCGCCACGCCGATCGGGCGCGAGCTGGCCCCGCGGGTCGCCTCGACCCTGCTCGCCGGCTTGACCGCCGACTGCACCGACCTGCGCATCGACGACTTCGAGGACAAGGTCAACAAGCAGTCCTACCGCAACAAGCTCATGCAGATCCGCCCCGCCTTCGGCGGCAACATCATCGCCACCATCGTCAACACCTGGGACGACCCGCAGATGGTCACCGTCCGTCCCGGCGTCATGAAGCTCGCCGAGCCGGACCCGAAGCGCAAGGGCGAGATCGTCAAGGTCAAGCCCGCCCTGACCGACGCCGAGACGGTGGTCAAGGTCATCGAGCGCGTGCGCCAGGAGAAGTCGGTCGACTTGCAGGCCGCCCCGGTCATCGTCGCTGGCGGCTATGGCGTTGGCACCAAGGAGAACTTCGCTCTCATCGCGGAGTTGGCCAAGACCCTCGGCGGCACTGTCGGGGCCTCCCGCGCCGCCGTCGACGCGGGTTGGATCGACCACGACCACCAGGTCGGCCAGACCGGCGTCACCGTCCGCCCGAAGCTCTACATCGCCTGCGGCATCAGCGGCTCGGTCCAGCACCGCGCGGGCATGGCCGAGAGCGGCAAGATCATCGCCATCAACAACGATCCGGAGGCTCCCATCTTTTCGGTCGCCCACTACGGGATCGTCGGCGAGATCAACGACGTGGTCCCGAAACTGA
>CAZBDL010000011.1:0-20455 GCA_964490525.1 uncultured Victivallales bacterium
CGACAGCGGGTGCACCCGAGTGCAAAGGCAATGGCGCGAAGCCCTTGCCGGAGCCTTGTCCGTGCCCTGCCACGAGGTCGATTCGGAGGCGGTGGTGCCCTGGTCCG
Organism: uncultured Victivallales bacterium; assembly: GCA_964490525.1. Taxonomy (GTDB): domain Bacteria; phylum Verrucomicrobiota; class Lentisphaeria; order Victivallales; family CAZBDL01; genus CAZBDL01. The sequence continues at coordinate 108 of CAZBDL010000011.1, forward strand.
TGGCCTCGGACCACGAGGAGTTTGCGGCGCGCACGCTGCGTCCGAAGCTGGTCCGCCTGCTGCCGATGTGGCTGACGCCGCCAGATCCACCCGGCGCGTTGCGCCATCCTTGGCGCGGAGGGCTGCCGCCGGGCGAGGACCTGACCAAGCCCGATGCCCTGTTGTCGCGCCTGCCGGGTCTGGACCGGGTGGTCGGGCCGGTGGTCGGCATCGAGGCCGGGACGGCGGCCGGCATGCGTCGCTTGCGCGCGTTCGTTGCCGAGGGTCTTGACGGCTATGCGGAGCGTCGCGGCGACCCGAACGTCGATGGCACCTCAAGGCTGGGAGCCTATCTTCATTTCGGGCAGGTTGCGCCGCTGCGGGTCGCTTGGGAGGTGCAGTCATCGGGATCGCCGGGGGCCTCGGCTTTTCTCGAGGAACTGGTGGTGCGCCGCGAACTGGCCCGCAACTTCGTGGCGTTCAATCCGGACTACGACCGCTACGAGGGTTTGCCGGCATGGGCACGGCAGACGCTGGCGAAACATGCCCGGGACCGGCGCGAAGCGGTGTATTCGCGCGACGAGTTCGCCGCCGCGGCGACCCACGATCCGGCCTGGAATGCGGCGCAGCGCGAGCTCTCCGCCACCGGTTGGCTGCACAATCACCTGCGCATGTACTGGGGCAAGCAGATCCTGGCCTGGAGCCGGTCTCCCGAGGAGGCCTTTGACACGGCCCTTTGGCTCAACGACCGCTTCGAGCTTGATGGCTGCGACGCCAACGGTCACGCCGGGGTCGCTTGGTGTTTCGGCAAGCACGACCGGCCATGGGGCGAGCGGCCGGTCTTTGGCACGGTGCGTTGCATGACTTCCAGCGGACTCTCCCGGAAGTTTGACGTTGCCGCCTATTGCCAGCGCATCGTCGGCGGACAGGAATGAGCAGGCTGCGTGCCTGGCTTCCGGGCCGCATGCCCGGGCTGGTGACGGCTTGCCCGCCAGAAATCCATCGCCGCCGGCATCCCGCCGGACGGCGCGCCACCTACGGCAGGGCGAGGACGCCGCCGGTGTCGGCGCTGGTGGCGAGGGCGGTGTAGCGGGCGAGCCAGCCGGTCTTGATGCGGGACTCGGGGGCGCACCAGGAGGCGCGGCGACGGGCCAGTTCGGCATCGTCGACCTCGAGGACGAGGCTGCGCGCCGGAATGTCGATGCGGATCATGTCGCCTTCCCGGACGAGGGCGATGGTGCCGCCAGCCGCGGCCTCCGGGCTGATGTGGCCGATGCAGGCGCCGCGGGTGCCGCCGCTGAAGCGGCCATCGGTGATCAGGGCGACGCTTTCGCCGAGACCCTGCCCCATGATGTAGCTGGTCGGGGCGAGCATCTCCTGCATGCCCGGACCACCCTTGGGGCCTTCGTGGCGGATGACGACGACGTCGCCGGCCTTGACCTTGCCGCCGAGGATGCCGGCGCAGGCGTCCTCCTGGCTTTCGAAGATGACGGCGGGGCCGCGGAACTGGCGCATGGAAGGGGCGACGCCGGCGGTCTTGACGACGGCGCCGTTCTCGGCGAGGTTGCCGAAGAGGACGGCGAGCCCGCCATCGGGGCTGTAGGCGTTTTCGACGGTGCGGATGACCGTGCCGTCGGGAGCGGGGGCGGCGGCGAACGTCTCGCCGAGGGTCCTGCCGGTGACGGTGAGGGCGTCGGGGCGGATCATGCCCGGGACGCGGGCGATCTCCTTGAGGATGGCGGAGATGCCGCCGGCGGCATCGACGTCCTCCATGTGGAACTGGCTGGACGGCGAGACCTTGCAGATGTTGGGGGTCTGGCGGCTGATCGCGTCGGCCTGGCGCAGGTCGAGGCGGATGCCGGCCTCGTGGGCGATGGCGAAGCTGTGCAGGATGGTGTTGGTGCTGCCGCCCATGGCCATGTCGAGGACGAGGGCGTTGCGGAAGGCGTCGGCGGTGGCGATGTCGCGGGGGAGGGGGCCGCCGGCGAGGGCCAGTTCGACGGCGCGCCGGGCGGCGGCGCGCCACAGCTCCTCGCGGGCGGGGTCGACCGCGAGGATGGTGCCGTTGCCGGGCAGGCCGAGGCCAAGCGCCTCGGTGAGGCAGTTCATGCTGTTGGCGGTGAACATGCCCGAGCAGGAGCCGCAGCCGGGACATCCCTCGCCCTCAAGCTTCCTCAGTTCCTTGGCCCCCATCTTCCCGACCTTGTTCTTGCCGACGCCCTCGAAGATGCTGATCAGGTCGCAGGCGGAGCCGTCCTCCTTGCGGCCTGCGGCCATCGGCCCGCCAGAGGCGAAGATCGTGGGGATGTTGACGCGCAGGGCGGCCATGAGCATGCCGGGGACGATCTTGTCGCAGTTGGGCAGGCAGATCATGGCGTCGAAGGCGTGGGCGCGGAGCATCGACTCGACGCAGTCGGCAATCAGCTCGCGGCTGGGCAGGGAGAACTTCATGCCTTCGTGGCCCATGGCGATGCCGTCGCAGATGGCGATGGTGTTGAACTCGAACGGCACCCCGCCGGCCCGGCGGATCTCGCGCCGCACCAGCTTGCCGACACGGTCGAGGTGGCAATGCCCCGGGACGATGTTGGTGAACGAGTTGCACACAGCGATGAACGGCTTGCCGATGTCGCGGCGCTTGACGCCGGTGGCATAGAGGAGCGAGCGGTGCGGGGCGCGTTCGAGGCCGGACTTGATGATGTCGCTGCGCATGGCCGGATTCCCTGCTGGAGGTTGCTTTTTGGCAAAATTGCGGTATGCTGTCGGGCCAACCCGCAAGGCTTTAAAAAGAGCATGGCTTGGCGGATTTCGCAAGGCCATCCTCACCTTGGCGGGGAAGTCCTCCCCGGCGGGACAAGGCCCCGTTCCCGAAGCCAAGATCCTAAGTTCCATCCGCCATCCCGCCCGGCGGGACAAGTCTGAAATCTGAAATCCTTCTCCCGAAGCCCCCGCCATGTTCGAGACCCTGACCAACCGGCTGCAGCACGTCTTCCGCGAGCTCCGCGGGCAGGCGCGCCTGAGCGAGGGCAATATTGCCGCGGCGATGGACGAGATCCGCACGGCGCTGCTCGAGGCGGACGTCAATCTGCAGGTGGTGCGCACCTTCATTGCCGAGGTGCGCGAGGCGTGCCTGGGCGAAGAAGTGGTGCGCAGCGTCACCCCCGGCCAACAGGTGGTCAAGGTGGTCAGCGACCGGCTGGTGGCGTTGCTCGGAGAGGCGAACGTGCCACTCGACCTGGGCGGCCCGGCGCCGGCGGTGATCATGCTCATCGGCTTGCATGGCAGCGGCAAGACGACGACGGCGGCGAAGCTGGCGAAGCTGCTGGCGGGCAAGCAGGGGCGGCGACCAATGTTGGTGGCGGGCGACATTTACCGCCCGGCCGCCATCGATCAGCTGGCGGTGCTGGGCCGCGACCTGGGCGTGCCGGTGCATGTCGACCGGGCCAATCCCGACGTCGCGTCGATTGCGCGGGCGGGCGTGGAGGCGGCGCGGCGCGCGGGCTGTGACACGGTGATCATTGACACGGCAGGGCGTCTGCAGATCGACGACCGCATGGTCATGGAGCTGGTCCGCGTGCGACAGGCGGCCGGGCCGCGCGAGGTGTTGCTGGTGGCGGACGCCGCCCTGGGCCAGGAGGCGGTCTCGGTGGCCGAGCATTTCCACCGCGCCCTCGACATCACCGGGGTGATCCTGACCAAGCTCGATGGCGATGCCCGTGGCGGTGCGGCCCTTTCCATCCGCCAGGTCACCGGCCGTCCGATCAAGTTTGCCGGTGTCGGCGAGAAGGTCGACGACCTCGAGCCCTTCCATCCCGAGCGCATGGCCTCGCGGATGCTGGGCATGGGGGACATCGTTTCGCTGGTCGAGAAGGCGGCGGCCGAGGTCGAGGCCAAGGATGCGGCGCGCATGGCCGAGAAGATCCGCCAGGAGGGTTTCGACTTCGCGGATTTTCGCGACCAGCTCCGCCAGATGCGCAAGATGGGCGGTTTGGAGAGCATTTTGGGGATGCTGCCCGGAGGCGACCAGATGCGCGGCATGCCGGGATTCGACGAGAAGCGGATCGTGCACATGGAGGCGATCATCAATGCGATGACCCCCACCGAGCGCTCCCGTCCGGAGATCATCGACTTTCCCCGGCGACGGCGTCTGGCCAAGGGCAGCGGCACCAGCCTTGAGGAGGTCGGACAGCTCATCCGCCAGTTCGCCGAAATGCGCAAGATGATGAAGCGCACGGGATTGATTTCCCGGTTGATGTCTGGCAAGGCCGCCCTGGGCGGGGGCGGCGGACCGGCTGGATTGATGACGCGCGGTTCGAACGTCACCCCGCCCGCACGCAAAAAGCGCAGGAAGGGGCGGCGATAGCATCCGGCACGGTTGATTTTTGGCTGGGCTCGCATTATCATTAGGCTTGCGATCGGAATTGCCTGGGCAAGGGCATCCTTCAGTCTGCTTCGCCCTGGTGGCGCGAAACATGGAGTGGGCACGATGGCCGTCAACAACAAGGTGATCCGGAAGTTCAAGCCCAAGATGGCGGCCGGACCGCGTCCCGCCGCGATTCCCCTGGCGTCCGCGCCCGCCGCCGCGCCGTCCCCCTTGCCGCCGCCGGCCCGGGAGATTCCCTCGGCGATGCCAATCTCGCTGCCGATCCCGCACTCGGCGCCACCGGCACCGGTCGCGCCGGACATCGAGTCGACGATTGCTGCGCCCGCCGCCCTGGCGGCGCCGCCGATTCCTGGACAGCGGATCCATCGTCTCCAGTCCGCGATCCAGAAGGAGAAGACGGGGATCATCCTGGATGGCGGTTCCGGGATCAAGGGCCTGGCCGAAGCCGCCGAGAAGGCGGTTCAGGCCAAGATCGAGGAGTTCCGTGACCAGATGCAGAACTACCTTGAGGTCTGCGACTCCCTGGCGAGCGACACATGGGAACCGCAGGATCTGATCGATGTCCTGCACATGCTGGTGCTTTCTCTCGGGATGGATGTGGTCAGCATGGTCCTGATGGATCCACGGCAACCTGGCCGACTGGCCGAGGCGGTGGTCAGCCGTGGCTACCGGACGCCGCCCGGCGTCGAAGTCCGGGCCTGTTGGCAAGGGGCGGTCGGGCTAGAGGGCCGCGGCATCCAATGGCAACGGCTCATGGAGATCTCGGCGGACAACGAGAACGCGCTCTCGTCGTGGCTGGCGCAGGAGGACCTGCATTCCTACGGCTATGTGCCGATTCGCGACAACCATCGCATCCACGGCTTTCTGCTCATCGGGGCACATGGCGGCAAGGAGCCATCGCCCTTGGCTTCGGGGCTTCTCGAAGTGGCCGGCGGACGCATCGGCCTAAGCTTGGCGGTGCGCCCCGATTTCGCGTCGGCAAGGCACGAGGGGATGGCGGCGGAGGCCGCGCCACCGGAACTCAAGGGAGCCATTCAGGAACTGCGTTCCCAGTTGACTCGCGCCACCGGTTGTGTCGGCATGCTCCGTGAGGGTGTCGGCACCGACATCTCCCCGGATGAATGCCGCGACTTGGTTGAGCAGTGCGCCACCGCCCTCGCCGAGAGCACCCGGCTCCTGCGCCGCCTGGCCGTCCCCGGCGTCAACTGATCGCCCCTCTTCGGCTCGGGCGTTCCCGGAAAACGTCATGAGTTCTCTCAGGCATTCCAGAGAGAGTGGATTGCATCATGATGGTTGCAGGATAGTTTTAAAACAACATCATATAATGCAAGATATTATGGTTGCTTCCGGTTATCTTGATGGTTGTTGACCAGTGGAGTAAACAATCATTCTCAAGCGGAGGCAGCCATGAGACAGGCATCGCTGGCGATCGGAACGGTGGGGGAATTTCAGTTTGGGCATGCGCCGAAGCCGGTGACGACGCGGCGCGGGCTGGTGATTGGCGGGGGTGAGGTCTACCCCGAGCTAAACTTCACGGTGCCAGCGGGAACCGTGATCAACCGTGCGACGCAAGACGACCTGGAGGCCCAGTATCGGGGCATTGCCGAGGATGCATTGGGGCGGGCGGTGCGCTTGGGCGTGCCCGGGGTGGTGCTGGAGTTCGAGACCTTGGTGGAGATGACGACGGATCCGCGGATCGGGGTGGGGATCGTAAGGGCGATGGACGAGGTGTGCGAGGATCATTTTCGGCGCCATGGGCTGAAGAGCGAGATCCGGCTGACGCCGAACGATGCCCGCGAGTTTGAGCGTCCGCCGCACATGCGCAGCGGGCCCTATCTTGAGGCGATGCTCCAGCTCTTCGAGGAAGGGGCGGCGGCCGGCGGGGACCTGCTGTCGATCGAGACCACCGGGGGCAAGGAATTGCACGACGAAGCGTTGATGATGTGCGACATCCGCGGAGTGGTCTTCGCGCTGGCGGTGCTGGGGGTGCGGGACATGCGCTTCATCTGGGAGCGGATCGTGGCGATAGCCCGACGGCAGGGCAAGATTGCCGGCGGCGACACGGCCTGCGGCTTCGCGAACACGGCGATGGTGCTGGCGGAGAAGGACTACATCCCGCGGGTCTTCGCGGCGGTCGTGCGGGTGGTCTCGGCGGTGCGCAGCCTGGTGGCGGTGGAGATGGGGGCGCGCGGCCCGCACAAGGACTGCGGCTACGAGGGGGTGTATGTCAAGGCGATCACCGGCATTCCCGTCTCGATGGAGGGCAAGACCGCCGCCTGCGCCCACTTCAGCGCGGTGGGAAACATTGCGGCGGCGGTCGCCGACCTGTGGAGCAACGAGTCGGTGCAGAACATCAAGCTGCTGGGGGGGATGGCCCCGACGGTCTGTCTCGAGCAACTTGCCTACGATGCACGGTTGATGAACACGGCGATCCGGCAGGGGCCGCAGTCGGCCGCCCTGCTGCAGTCGCTTATGGTCGAGTCCGATGTCCACACCGATCCCCAGGCCTTGGTCCTTGCCCCGGAGGTTGTTCTGGCCTTGGCGGCGGAGATGGTCGCGGCACCGACGCCCCTGACGGCTGCGACGCGGGCCGGCCTGAAGGCGCTTGACTTGATTGAGGCGGCCGCGGCCGATGGCGCCTTGGCGATGCCCGAGCGGGAGAAGGAGTGGATCCCCCGCCTACGCGAGGATCTGGCCTCGATCCCGGACGACGAGTCGCGGTTCGTCGACGAGATCATGCCCTTGGCGGAAGGCAAGTTCCTCCCGGCGGAATACGGCCTCTGAGGCGTGGTCTGTCTGCCGCCCTGGCTACGGGATCGGGGGGCGATCCCGCCGGGGGCGTTGCCGTGCAACACGGCACGCCAGAGGCCCGTTGGACGGTGGCGATTGGCGCCAGGATCCAGCCCCCCCAGCCCCCGTCGTGCATCGCGGGGGACAGCGGAAAACGGCCCGCCGGCGAGCCGGCGGGCCGTTGTCGTCAAGGGTGGAGCGACGGGAATGGTCAGCGGACGAACTTGACGTCGAGGTAGTGGGTGGAGCAGGAGATGCAGGGATCGTAGGCGCGGACCAGCATCTCCAAGCCCAGTTCCATCTCCTTCTCGCCCTTGTTGGCGGCAAGCATCTCAGGAACCAACTTCTCGAAGTCCTTCTGGATGTTGGCATGGTTCTGGTTTGTCGGAATGATGCAGTTGCCGGCGACGCAGAACCCGTCCTTGTCGTACTCGTACTCGTGGAAGAGAATGCCGCGGGGCACCTCGGTGGCGCCAGCCCCCTTGCCGAAGCGGGTCGGGGCGACGGGCTTCTCGTCCTGGATGCCGATCGCCAGCAGTTCGTCGATGTAGCCGACCGTCATGTAGGCCGAGTGGATGCACTCGATGAACTGGGCGACACTGTTCATGTAGGGATTGTAGCACGGGGCGGTGAAGCCGAGGCCCGCGGCGATCTTCTTGGCCTCCGGATGGAGCATGTCGAAGTTCACGTTGATGCGCGCCAGGGCTCCCGCCATGTAGCTGTCCAGGCGATGCTTGGCGTACTTCGCGGTGGAGAGCGGGCTGACCCACTCGTTGGTCACCGTGCGGTAGTCGGCGACCTCGACGATCTCGCGGGTGCCGTCCGGCAGCAGGCACCCGATCTTGCCGTCATAGAGGCCGTACTCGACGTCGTCGACCAGGGCCACGTACTCCGTCGGGCGCTCGAAGGCCGGGATGTTCGGGGCGAGGGCGACGAGCAGCTTGAAGGTCTCGACGGCGTCGGGGACGACATCGAGGATCATCTGCTTCAGAGTGCGCATCTCGCGCTCCGCCTGGGCCACCGTCCAGGCGTTGCCGGGTAGGGCCGAGAAGCCGCCGGGAATCGCCTTGTTCGGGTGGGTGGTGCGCCCACCGATGACGCTGCCCCATTCGTGGCCAAGGCGCTTCATGCGCAGGGCCCGGGCGACGACCTCGCCGTGGGTCTTGGCGAGCGGGAAGACGGAGGGGGCGCCGACCAGGTCGGGGGCGACCAGGAAGTAGACATGGAGGACGTGGGAGTCGAAGTTCTCCGCGTGCTTGAGGATGCGGCGCAGCAGGTCGGTTTGCCGCGAGACCGTGATGCCCAGGGCGGCCTCGGTCGCCTTCAGCGAGGCGAGGGTGTGGCCGACCGAGCAGATGCCGCAGATACGGCTGGTGATGCGGGCCACCTCGCTGTAGTGGCGTCCGCGGACCATCGCCTCGAAAAAGCGCGGCGCCTCGGGCACGCGCCACTCGCAGGTCTCGATCTTGCCGTTGCGGACGTTGACCACGATGTTGCCGTGGCCCTCGACGCGGGTGACGTGGTGAACCTTGACGCTTACATCTTGTGTCGGCATGGCGCATCGCTCCTGAAGTTCGCCGTGAACATGCGGCTCTTCTCCCTGGCCCACTTCGTCGGCAGCTTGCCGTTCTCCATGAGCACCTTCTCCATCGCCTTCTCGTTTGGCTCGTCGACCAGTCCGCGGCAGGCCTCGCAGGGAATGCCGTCCGCCGGACACGGGGCGCCGCAGCCAGCGCGGGCGATCGGGCCGAGGCAGTGGTCGCCGTCTTCATAGCGGCAGACCGTCTCGCGCAACTTGCATTCCACGCACACCGGATAGGACGGGATATAGGGCTTGGTGGTGCCGTGGATCAGCTGGGTGACGACCCGCACGAACTCGTCGCGGCTCATCGGGCAGCCGCGCAGGAAGAAGTCGACGGGGATGACCGCGGAGATCGGCAGGGCCTCCGGATTCGTGTCCAGGTGGGGCATGGCGGCGTCGTTGCCGTAGACGCACTCCTTGACGTCCTCGCGGGGCATGTGGTTGCGCAGGGCGTTGATGCCGCCGCTGGTGGCGCAGGAGCCGTAGGCGATGACGATCGCGGCGCGGCGGCGGACGTCCTCCAGCCGGGCCCGGTCGGCCTCCCGGGTGAAGGAGCCCTCGATGAAGGCGACGTCGATCGGCTCGGTCGTCTCCTCCTTCATCACCTCGCGGAACTCCACCGGCTCGACGTGCTCGAGCAGCTTCAGGAACGGCAGCCCGAAGTTTGTCATCTCCACCTGGCAGCCCTCGCAGCAGGCGAAGTCGAACCAGGCCACGCGGACTTTGCGTTTCTCCGTCATTACAGGGCCTCCTCAAGGTGCTGGATGTCCGAGAACCGGAACACCGGCCCGTCCAGGCACACGTACTTGTCGTTGATCTGGCAGTGGCCGCACTTGCCGACCCCGCACTTCATGCGCCGCTCGAGGTCGACGTAGACATTGTCGAGCGAGACGTTGAAGCGCTGCAGTTCGCGGATGACGAACTTGAACATGATCGGTGGGCCGCAGATGATCACGCGGGTGTCGGGGGAGAGGTCCTTGACGTCCTGGAAGAGGGTGGTGATGACGCCGACGCGGCCTTTCCAGGAGGGGTCCGCGCGATCGACTGTCTCGAGGTACTCGATGCCGTCGGCTAGGCGCCAGTCCTCAAGGTCCTCGGTGAAGAGTTGGTCGGCCGGGGTCTTGGTGCCGAAGAAGAGGATGAAGCGGCGGAAGTCCTTCCGGCGGTCGAGGATGTACTTGATCATGCTGCGCGTCGGGCAGAGACCGATGCCGCCGGCGACGATGAGCACGTCATTGCCCTCGAACTCCTTCACCGGGAAGCCCTTGCCCAGTGGGCCGCGGATCGTCATGGGGTCGCCGGGGGCCAGGTCGCAAAGGGCCTTGGAGACCTTGCCGACCTCGCGCACGACCAGCTCGAAGGTGCCGGTGACGGCGGTCTGGGTCGGCGAGCTGGAAAAGCCCAACGGGATCTCGCCATAGCCGAAGCGGCCGGCCTCGACGATCTGGCCCGGCTCGTAGTCCATCCTCTCGCCGTCCTTCAGGCGCAGCGTGAAGTGCGACTCGGAGGCCGTCATGCGCTTCTTGGCGACCACCTCCGCCGTCTTCGGCAGCAGGATGTTGCCGTCCTTGCCGACATTCTTGCATCCGCAGCTCATGTCAGTTCTCCAGTATCGCGTGGATCGTCTCGACCGGGTCGGCGATGCCCGCGGTGCAGGCGCCGGTGCAGCGTCCGCAGCCGATGCAGGCCGGACCGCCCAGTCGGTCATTGAGGTACGCGGCCTTGCGCATCATGCGGTGACGGTAGCGCTCGTGCTGGTGCTCGCGGAAGTTCTCGCTGCCGCCTTGGACGGCGACCTCGGAGAACTCGGCGGTCTGGCAAGCGTCCCAGCGGCGGTGGCGGACGCCGTCGCACTGGCCCAGCCCCCAGTCGTCCTGCACGTCGAAGCAGTAGCAGGTGGGGCAGACGATGTTGCAGCTGCCGCAGGAGAAGCAGTCTTCGGCCAACCTCTTCCAGATGTCCGAGGAAAACGCAGCGCGAACCTTCTCCTGGATGGTCTTGGCATCGTGCTTCAGCCGCTTCGGGCATTTCTTTTCGGCCTCGGCGTTGGCCTTCTTGGCCTCGGCGGCCTGTTGGTCGTTGGCGGGGACGAACTCGCCGAGGGCCACCAGGGCTTCGCCCTTCGCCGTCAGCGCCTCGGCCACGTAGCCGCCTTTGACCTTGGTCAGGAACAGGTCATGCCCCGTCGTCGGCACGTCTTGGTTGACGCTGCCGAAGAAGGCGTGCCGATAGGGGGTCTGGACGCTGCTGCCGACGATGATCGCGGCCTTCCGGTTGGCCAGGTAGTTGTGATCGGGATGGTTCTCAGCAAAGAGCTGGTCCGTCATGGCGATCCCCTTCAGGTCATGGGGATGCACGCCGAAGAGTACCACTTCCCGCGGGGCCACGCAGGCACGGTAGCCGGTCTCGTCGAAGGCCACCAGATTCTGTTTCGGGGGGAAGAAGACCTTTTTCGGCGGCAGGATCGTTGTGTCGTAGTCCAGCCGGACCTCGTCAGGCGAGACGATCTCGTGAAACACGAAGCGGGTCCGCTTCGCCACGGGCGCGATGACCGGATACCGGTCCATCGTTCCCTGGATGAAGCCCTTCAGCTTCGCCTCCGGTAGAAAGACGGGTTGCATGACGGTTCCTTTCCATGGGCATGCACGGCATTGGCCGACGGGGAATGTCGACCCCGATACCATGGCATCGGCGACCGGCAATGCAATGCCAAATGTTAATAATTTCACAAGAATTGCGCGGTCGATGGCGTCGGCGCAGCGAATGACATGAAGTATGAAATTCCTGTTACTTGGCCGTTGGCCGGCGAGTGGCGGGGGGCGAGCCGGCACCCAGGATGACGATGCCTGCGCCCAGGACGATCAGGCTGGCGGCCAGGGCGAAGGCGGGTACCGGAACCTCCCCGAACGCGAGATAGGCGAACAGGCCGGCAAAGATGAACTGTGCCAGGTTGCAGAGGCTGACGACCTGTCCGCGCAGATGCTTCATGGCATGGTTGAGGATGGAGTGCCCGAAGACGGTCGGGACCAGGCCCAAGGCTGCCATCAGCAGCCATTCGCGCGGGGTGGCGGGCAGGAGGTCGGCGCCGACCAGGGTACCGGTGGCCAGGCAGAGGAAGCCGGCGACGGCGTAGACCGGGGTTACATAGAGCCAGATCGAGGGGACGTTGCGGTTGACCCGGCCGTAGGCGAGATAGAGGGCAAAGAGCAGCATCGAGACCAGGCAGACGAGGTCCCCGACGAGGTTGTCGCGGCGCAGACGGAAGCTGGCCATGGCAAGGACACCCAGGCCGACGACCGACAGGGCCGTGCCGAGAAGTACGCGACGGGTGATGCGTTCCCGAGCCATGACGAGCATGAGGAAGGGCATGACGATGGGGACGAGGTTGACGATGAGGCTGGCGTTGGCGGCGTCGGTGCGTCGTGCGCCAACGGTCCATGAGATGAAGTGCAGCGCCAGCAGGAGGGCCGGCGGAAGGCAGCGCCAGAGATGGGGCAGGCCATGGCCGGGATGGTGCCGGTGGCCTTGGCGGTAGAGCGGGGCGAGGACGATGGCGGCGATGAGCAGGCGCCACGCGCAGAGCATGATGGGATGGGTCTGGCTGGCCTTGATGAAAATCACGGCGGTGGCGCAGGCGGCCACGCCCGCGATGAGCAAGAGAAGACGTCCCGGCAGGGGCGAGGTTGACGGCGGCAGCGGCATGGCTGTATTCCGATGGCCGTGGCGGGTGGCGAATGGGCGTCTCGAGGCCCCTAGGGGCTCCGGATCTCGATGTCCCTTCTCAGGCGGGCCATCTCGTCGGGATCGAACAAGGCGGGGCGGTCGGTCAGGCAGCTGGCGGAGCCGGCCGCCAGGCCGTCGGCAAAAGCCGCCGGCAAGTCGATGCCGTCCAGGATCCTGGCGAGGACGACGGCGGTCACCGTGTCGCCCGCCCCCAGGGGGCTGACGACGCGGGTAAGGGGGGGGAGCCGGAATCGCCAGGCGCCTTTGCGGGTGAAGAGCCAGGCGTTAGCCGGGCCGTCGGTCACCGCCACGGCCCCGACCTGATATCGGGCCAGGCAGTCCGTCGCGGCTTTGGCGAGTGACCGGGACGCCATCAGGTGCAGAAGTTCGCGGCGGTTGACCTTGAGGATGTCCGGCCCCGCCGCCAGGGCCGGCCCGGTGTCGCGCCAGGCGTCGAGGAGGACGGGGAGTCCATGGCACCGGGCGGCGACCGTGATCTGGGCGTAGATTTCCGGCGGAACGCCCGGCGGCAGCGTGCCGCACAGGGCTATTCCGCCACTGGCGGGAATTTCCCGGGCAAGGTGCAGATGCAGACGCCGGACGGCATTGGGGGGGATGCAGGCGGCAGGACCGATCAGTTCGGTCATGGTGCCGCACACGGCGTCGAGGCAGGTGGTGCAGACCCGGGTGGGGGCGCGCACCTTGATCGAGACATGGCCGATGCCTTCGCGGTCCAGTTCGCGGCACAGGCGGTGTCCGGTCTCTCCGCCGGCAACCTGGAGGATCCGTGCCGCATGGCCAAGGCGTTGGGCGGCCCGTGCGACGTTGACCGCCTTCCCGGAGGCTCCCGCGTGGAACCCCGTGGCGCGGTTCACCTCGCCAAGGCAAAGCGAGGGAAAGGAGAGGGTGTGCTGCCACGCGGGGTTCAGGCCGACCGCCAGGATCGGCTTCATCGTCCCTGGAGGGCTTCGATCCATTGCCCCTCATGCCAGATGATGCCGTAGTCGGCGCGCAGGTCGCGGTGCTGGCTGCGCTGGTAGAACTGCTCGAATTCCTTCAGTGCCCAGAGCATCGAGAGATAGGCCGGCGAGTCCGACTCGGCATAGCCGCCATCCCGTTTCTCCACCGCCACGATCCGGGCCGCCAAGGCGATCTCGCGCAGCACGGCAAGGAAGATCAGGTATTGCCGCGGGAGCTTGGCCACTTCGCGGAACAGGCAGAGGTTGCGGTGGCGTTCGAAGGATTCCGCATCGGGCTCCAGGTTCTTGGTCAGGTTCACGCCGGCGGCCGAGAGCTCGGCATGCAGCTTGTACAGCCCCACCGGATCGATGCCGACCTGCTTCTTTTCCATGTCGACCCAGGCCGTCGCCTTGCCGAATCCGTCCTTCCCCGACGCCATGAAGGCGACCGAGAATTCGCCCTCCTCGGAAAGGTAGGGCTGAACCACGCTTTGGGCAATGGCGCCCGGCATGGGCGATCCGTTCGCTTCGTCAAGCAGATCGGCCAACTGGCCTTGCCATTCCTTGCGCTCGCGCACCTTCGCGGCAAGGAAGGGCTGGACAATCTCGTCCATCCGCTTCCACAGACCGCTTAGGTTGTCCGCCTTGAATTTACGCTTCTTTGCCATGGTGCCCGCGGGGGGAGGTGCGAATATGGAATTGCATCAAGTTCACATCACGCTACTATAGCATGTCAAACAAAGAAGTCACGCCGGGGCCGGGGCCGGTTTTTGCATCATCCGGAGTGGGCCGTTTTGTCCCGGTTGTTTTCGGCAAGGGGAAAAAAACGGGGATGGCCGCGGCCATCCCCGCATCATCGGTCGCATGGCGCCGCTCAGATCTCCAGGATCAGCTCCTCCACGGCGCAGTCCTCGGCTTCCTCCGTGTCCTCGTCCTCGTCGCCCCCCAGTTCCACCTTTGCCTTGAGGGTGTTGAAGAGGAACTCGTAGGCATGGCCAAGCCGCTCGACGACATTGCCGTAGGCGGTTTGCGCATCGCCATACTCGGTGAGGAAGACCCAGTGCACCAGAAGCTGCCGTTCGACCCGCTCCTGTTGGCTCATCGCCGCCACCGGCTTCTCGCGGATCTGGTCGATCTGGTTGCGCAGGTCGGCGCAGCTTCGGCGGAACTGGTCGTTGAACAGCTTGTCCATCTCCACTTCCAGCTCCTCGACCAGCAGTAGGGCCAGGGCGTTCGCCACGCTCTGGTCCTTCAGGCTCTCGGCGGTCAGGTTGATCGCCTCGGCGTTGGCATCAAGGACATCGACGATGCGCGGGACCAGATCCGTCTTGATGCCCGTGACCACCACGTCGATCTGGTTGTCCGCCAGCTCTTTGAGGCGATCCTCCAGCATCGGGACGACTTCCTTGGGCAACTCCACCAGGTATTCGGCGAGCTGTGGGGCGCTGTCCTTGGCGGATGAGATGACCTTTTCGCGCAGGGCCGGCAACTGCTCCTGGATCGTCGACTTGACCACCGCAGAGAGGTTGTCCGGCGTCGCCGCCTTCTTCAGGGCGCCAATGATGACATTGGTGTAGATGAAGACGAAGACGACGAGCACCCCGTAGACCAGGGCCGTCATCTTGGTGCCGAAGACGGCCTTGGCACGCACCGCCTGCAGTTGCTTCTCCAGGGCCTCGAGCTTGCGTTCCATGTCGTTCATCGGAGGTCTCCCTGGGCGGCGGAAAGGGCGCCCCGCTCGGGGTTGATGTGATAGATGACGAGTTCAAGCATGTGCTCGATCATGGCGATCTGCGCCTTGTTGACGGCGCCATCCTTGTCCACCCTGATGTCCTCAAGAAGCTGCTGGTATTCCGGCGTGTCCTTGAAGTTGTCGACGCTCTCCTTCAGGGCTCCGAGGTCGTCCGCGACCACATCCAGCTTGCGCTCGATCAGGGTGGTCACCTCCTCGATGAACACGGCCTGGGCGTTCTCGATGACGGTCTGCAGCTCCTCCGGCGTCACCTGGGGATATTTCGCCAGGAGCTTCTGCTCGACCTCGGCAAGGATGTCCGCCAACGCCTCGCCCAGCTTTTCCTTGACGTCCTTCTCCAGGTAGCCCTGCAGGCCGAGGAGGACGTCTTCGCCCTGCTGGCGGAATTCGGGGAGCTCCTCCTTGAAGCGGTTGGTCACCTGCTCGACGACATAGGGGACGACGTCCTCCTGCAGGTCGCGGGTGAGCTGCTTGATGGTGGCGTCGTTCTGCAGCAGGTCGATCATGTCCTCCTGGACCTTGGCCATGATCTGGGTCTGCGACTCGGGCTCCATCAGCTTCATGCCGAAGCCCCAGAGGTTGGCCGCAAAGAGGGCGATCCCGAGCAGCACCAGAACCAGCCCTCCGATGCTGATCAGCGACCGTTGCCGACGCGTCCGCTCGATCTCAGCCAGGCACGCCTCAAGCCGCCCGAGCCGGGAGAGCATGTCCTCGCCGCCTCCCTTGCCTGCGTTCTTCTTGTCGTCCATCCCTTGCCTCCTTGGTGGATTTACACCGCAACGGGCATTTCACCCGTCGGCCCCTATCATACCCTGATACCCAAGGAAATGCAACCCTCTCCCCGTTCGGATTTCAAAGGTTTCCTGATCGCGCTTGCCGCTCCGGCGGGGTTGGATATAGTATGCGCCTCGCATGCCACCCCGCATTTTCGGCCAAAGCATCACGGAGGATTCAGGCCATGGCAGAACAGTCACGACGGTTCGAGGCGGAAGTCCAGGAGCTCCTTGAGCTGGTGGTCCATTCCCTCTATTCCAATCGCGACATCTTCCTGCGCGAGCTGATTGCGAACGCGGCTGACGCGATCGACAAGGCCCGCTTCCTGGCGGTGACCGACCCCGGCCAGGCGCGGGAATGGGAAATCCGGATTGAGCCCGACAAGGAGCGCGGTCAGTTGACCATCACGGACAATGGCGTCGGCATGACGCGCGACGAGGTGGTGACGGATATCGGCACGATCGCCCGCTCCGGGACCCGCGCCTTCCTTGATGCCCTGCGCCAATCCGGGGGTGCCGCCGGGCCCGAGTTGATCGGCCAGTTCGGCGTCGGCTTCTACTCCGCGTTCATGGTGGCGGACAAGGTCGACCTGGTGACGCGCAAGGCGGGTGCGGATGCGCCGGCGACGCGCTGGGCGTCGGACGGCAAGGCCGGGTACACCCTGGCGGACGACGCGTTCGCCGGCCCCGGAACCCGCATCGTCCTGCACCTGAAGCCGGATTGCGCATCCTATCTGGAGCCCTGGAAGATCCGCGAGATTGTCACCCGCTACTCCGATTTCATCGCCCACCCGATCCGCTTGCGCACGCCGTCGCAGGAGGGCGGGCAGGCCGGCGGCGACGCCTGGACGACGATCAACTCGCAGAAGGCGATCTGGATGCGTCCGGCCGAGGAGGTCTCCGACGAGGAGCACGAGTCATTCTACCGCCAGATCTCTCACGCCATGGGCAAGCCTCTGCGCCGCATACACTTCAAGGCCGAGGGCGCGACCGAGTTCCGGGCCCTTCTCTACCTGCCGGACACCGCGCCCATGACCCTGTTCACGCCCGAGGAGGGGCGCCGCGGCCTCCATCTCTACGTCCGCCGCGTGTTCATCTGCGACGACAGCCCCGACCTCCTGCCCGGATACCTGCGCTTCGTCAAGGGTGTCGTCGAGGCCGACGACCTGCCGTTGAATGTCTCGCGCGAAATGCTCCAGGAGAACCCGGCCGTGCGCAAGATCCAGAAGAACCTGGTGCGCAAGATTTTGGCGGAGCTGAAGCAAATGCTGGACGAGGCCCCCGAGACCTACCGGGCCTTCTTCCGCGAGTTCGGCGCGGCGCTGAAGGAGGGCATGCACACGGACCATGCCGCCCAGGAGAAGTTGCGCGACCTCCTGCTCTACGAGACCATGAAGGGGGCGCCCGGCGAGCCGCAGACCCTCGCCGCCTATGTGGACGCCATGCCGGCGGAGCAGCCATGCATCTACTGCCTGGTTGGCGAGAGCCGCCGCCAGTGCGAGAACTCACCCCACCTGGAGCTGCTGCGCGAGAAGGGGTACGACGTCATCTTCATGACCGATCCCGTCGACGAATGGGTGATCCCGGCCCTGCGCGAATATCGCGGCAAGGCGCTTTCCCCGGTCGGGGCCGGCGAGGTCACGCTCGACGCGGCAACCGGCCAGGCGCGGCGCGAGAAGGCCGAGACGGCCGCGAAGGAACTCAAGGAATTGCTTGACTTCCTGCGCAAGGCCCTTGCCGAGAAGGTCTCCGATGTGCGCATCTCGCAGCGGCTGACCGACAGCGCCTGCTGCCTGGTCGGCGCCGCCGGCGATCCGGGGCCCCACATGGAGCGCCTGCTCAAGGCAATGCGCCACGAGGTGCCGGAGCGCAAGCGCATCCTGGAGATCAACCCGGACCATGTCCTGGTCGGCGCCCTGAACGCGTGCCTTGGCCACGACCGCCACGATCCCCGGTTGCCGGACGCGGCGGAAATGCTGTATGACCAGGCGCTGCTTGCTGAGGGCGGGGACATCCCCGATCCGCTGCGCTTTGCCCAGCGCATCGCCACGCTCATGGCCGGGAGTCTGGACGGTCATGGCAAGGCTGACGTGGCCTGAGGGTCTCCCCCGTTGATGCGTTCCCGCCCGGGGCGTGGCCCGTCCGGGGTACGCCGCCCGGCCGGAAAAAGCCCCGGCGACACGGGCGAGGGGAGGGGGCGTCGCCGGGGCGAGGAGGGGCGATCAATGGCTATTCCAGGGGCTTCTCCTTCTTGCCCTTGGGGCCTTTCCTTTCACGGGAGGTCAGCTCCGCAAATTTTCGGTCGACCAAAGCCTTCTGGTCGCCTTCCGCCTCTGCCAGTTGAGCCTTCAGCCTGTCGCGCTCGGCCTCTAGCCGGGCCAGTTGTTCGGCGAGGTGGTCGCGCCGCTGCTCGGCCTGGGCGGTCAGCTTTTCGCGAATCTCGGCACCAAGCTCGTCGGTCGGGTTCTCCCTGTATTGCTCCAGCAGGGCGCGCATGGCTTCGCGGTCGGCCTCGTGCTTGGCGCGCATCTCCTGATGCTTCTCGCGCATGCGTCGCCCCGGGGCGTCAACGCCGTCCTCGCCGCCACCGCCCCCCTTGCGGGCATGGGTTTCGGCCCGCTTCTGCTCGCGCTTGCCGGCCTCGCCGTCGCCGTCGCATGTTCCGTCGGCCACGGGACAGCCGGCGCTCAGGGCGAACGCCGCCAGCAGGGTGGCTGCCGAGAGTCCGATCATCCATCCACTGCGCATCTTCATGATCCGTCTCCTTCTCAATTTGGGGATTGCAGGGCACTTCGTTCTGTCCGTGAAACGATGCGGCGGGGGATTTTATTGTGACGGATCAATCCCGCCAAATCGGCTCGCCGCAATGGTCGCAGTAGCGCGTCCGGCAGAAGGTCATGGCGAGCCAGACCGGCAGCCAGATGCCCACGGTAAGGACGGAACAGAGGAATTGCTGGACATGGTTGATGGACTTGCAGTGGAAGTGAACTTGACGCTGGCAGTTCCGGCAGAAGGTCGTTTCATCCGATGACATGGTTATTCTCCAAGGTGGTGACGTGGAAGTGGTTCGGCGGGAGGTGCCCCATTGCCGACGGCAGGGCGATGCGCCAATGTTGACCGGGGGGGAGGGGGGCGGGGCACCGGGCGGATCCGATGCCTGGGCGAGCATGCGCCAACGCACCGCAGAGCGGCGGATCGTCGTCCCGGCGTCGGGATGGACTATGCGCTATGCGCGATGTCCGCTGACGGGTGGGGCCCGGGGTGACGCCGGAGGACGTCGGGCGGCATGTCCCGGACAGGCCGGAGGCTCACGGTGAAGGCGCCATGCCTCGTGGCCGGAAGGCAACATGGCCGCGGGATGGTGGATCGCGACGAGCGGCCAGGGAGCTCCTTGGCGGAGTTTTCCCGGTGGCGGATCCTCGCTTTTGGCTTGGGCGCAGGCGGTCGCCGCGGCGGTGTCCCGGGCCTGCAGAAAATGGGTCGCGGCATCCCTGCCAGTCGGTACTGTCGTCCTCGCGGCGACCGCAAAACCGACCAGGAGCGCCAGTAGCATCGTCCATTCAGGACGGCAAAGGCAACGTCGTCGATTCACGGCATGTACCGGGGCAAGATGATGGCGGAGCGGATATGCGGACACGGAATCCACCGCGAACGCCATACCCTAATATGATGGGCCAGGAAGTTCAAGGTGCGGGGGCGGCATCAGTGCTTGGGGCGCGCCAGGCAACGCCGCGCTTGGAGACGAGCAGCGTGACGCCGCCATCGCGGAATTCGCGCAGCGCGGGGATGGGCGTGGTCGAGATGCGCGTCCCCGGAGGGATTAGATAGGGAAAGGCGGCCGGGCTGTCGATGCCCTCGCGGGAGGTTACCGCCCCCGGCGTCTCTGGATGCTCGAACCATTCCAGGCTGGTCAGGATGCCCTCGTCGTACAGCATGGAGAGCCGATCGGGAAATAATCCGTCATGGCGGGCCGCATGGGCGACCAGGGCGAGCCCGATGCGCTGCATGCGCCAGGCCGCCGGCGATTCGGACGGGGCTCCCTGGAGGGCGGAGAAGGCGGGGCGGGCAATGGAGAGCGCCAGCGTCGCGAGGATCAGTGCCCCGCATCCGGCCACGACGACGATGGTGGCCAGGCGCAGCGCCAGGCGTCGCCGCGCCGCCGCCACGGCATGGCCCGTGCCTTCCGTGCCGTCGGGGTGCCCTCGCTGGTCGGCTTGGCCCATCGGCGTCATGCGCCGGGCGCGATCCGGTCGAAGCCGACGAGCGGACGGAGCACCTCCGGCACGATGATGCTGCCGTCGGCCTGTTGGTTGTTCTCGATGATGGCCAAGGCGACGCGGTCGGTCACCGCCGTGGCGCTGATCGTGTGGACGAAGCCCTTGGCCCCGTCGGCCCCCTTGTAGCGGAT
>CAZBDL010000012.1:0-19623 GCA_964490525.1 uncultured Victivallales bacterium
CCAGCCCGGAGACGACCGTCCACCCGGCGAAGGCGTATCCATCGTTGGCCGTCGCGGAGAGCGGCACCGGCACGCCCGCCTCGACCATCGTCACGCCCGCGGGCGCGGTCACCCCGCCGCCCATCAGCGAGGAGCGGACCGTCAACTGCACCAGGCTCGGCAGGGGCGAGAACACGCCGGTGACGGTCGCATCGCCCGCGACATCCGCGACGGTCTCCGCCGCGAACCGGTCCGCGACCTGCGCATCTCCGGACACCGCCCAGCCGACGAACTTCATGCCCTCGCCCGGCGTGGCCGTGATCGCCTGCTGGCGGGGCACATGCAGCACGTGGGGGCCGGGCACCGGCGTCACCGTGCCGTCCCCGGACACCACCATGGTCAGCGTGGCCATGGTCTCGGAGAACGTCGCCGTGACCGCCATGTCGCCGGTCACGCCGGCCAGCGTCAGCGGGTTGTCGGTGCCTACGTAGTCCCCTGTCCAGCCCGCGAACGCATAGCCGACCGGGGCGTTGGCGGACACCGGACTGCAGTCCCCGCCATGCGCCAACGACTGGCTGGCCTGGCCGGACAGCGTCGCCCCCGGTGTGCCGTCGGTCGTGAACGTCACCGTGTACTCGTTGATCGCGAAGTTCGCCAGGATGGTGACGGCCGCCGAGGCCGTGACCGTGGTGCCGGCGCTGGCTGGCTCGGCGATGGCCGCCGTCCCGGAGACGATGGTCCAGGCATCGAAGTGATATCCCGCAGCCGCCGTGGCGGTGATCGGGACGGGCTCGCCCTGCGTTCGCACGACCGCGCCGGTTGGCGTGGTGGCGCCGTTGCCGTCGTCGAGGACGGTCAGGCCGTAGTCGTTCTCGACCTCGGTGGCCCGGACCAGGACGGGCGGGATGCCGCTGCCGCCGCAGGAGATCATGGCCGAACCCTCAGCCGCGTCGCCGTCCTCGGCTGCGGAGAGGGTGACCGTCTGCCACTGGTCCCAGTCGGCGGTGGTGAAGGTCAACGCCGCTCCGCCGGAGACCGTGATGTCCGTGTCGCCCGAGATCCAGTCGGTCTCGACAAGGGTGCCGCCGGTGGGCTGGGCGGTGAGGCGCAGATCGAAGGTGGCCGTGCCGCCCTCAGGGACGGCGACCTCGCCGGCGCTGGTCATGATCTCGACCACGTTCAGCCCGAAGGTCGCCGTGATCGCCATGTCGCCGGTGACGTTCGTGACCGTCAACGGGTTGTCGGTGCCGATGTAGTCGCCGGTCCACTCCAGGAAGTGGTAGCCCGCGTCCGGGACCGCAGCGACCGCCGTGCAGTCGGAGCCATGTGTCACGGTCTGCACGGCCTGGCCTGTGATCGATCCGTGCCCCGCCGTAGCGAAGATCACCGTGTACTCGTTGATCGCGAAGGTCGCGGTCACGTCCATGGGGCCGGTCACGCCAGTCAGCGTCAGCGGATTGTCGATCCCGACGTAGTCGCCCATCCAACCGGTGAAGTGGTAGCCGGGGGGAGCAACTGCCGTGACAGGAGTGCAATCGGCCCCGAACCCGATCATATGCGTCAACGCCATCGCCCCTTCAATGGTGGCACCTGGTGTCCCGTCAGTCCCGAAATACACTGCAAGCGGATTGAGAGTCGCAAATAGCATGTCCGAGTCGGCACCAATGACACCACCGAGATTCTCATTAGAATACCAGACCGCAATCCAGTTGCCGTTGCCATCGGTATCCAAACGGGGGTCGCAATCTCCGCCAGTGTCTGAGGACGCATTGATATTAACAGTCCCCGGCGTGGTCCAAGATTCTCCATCATTAATCGAATGGGAGAACATGATGTCCCAGTCTGTGCCTATGGTCCCATCGAGATCATCCTGGGACTCCCATACGGCGAGCCATATCCCCCTGCCATCAGTGGTCACTCGTGGTTTGCTGTCCGTTCCGCTATCGGTTGCCGCATACTCGTTCAGTGCCCCCGGAGGACTCCAGTTAAGCCCCCCATCGGTAGATCTTGAGAACAATATGTCAACATCGGTGCCAATGCCCACTTCGATTCCTGGTTCTTGAGACTGCCATACCGCCATCCACGTAGCATTATCACCATATACCAGGTATGGGAGCGTATCGCTACCGCTATCCGTTGAAGAGTTGGTGTTCAAGGGTTGCGGCGAACTCCAGCTCGCGCCAATGTCGTTCGAGCGCGAGTAGAGTATATCAGTGTCCAATCCGATTGTTCCTCCGAGATCATCGTCAGAACGCCAGCAAGCAATCCAGATTCCAGCGCTGTCGGTGGCGATGTTCGTATAGGAGTCACCCCCACTATCCGAAGCTGCGTTTGTGTTCAATGCGGTCACGGGAGACCATGTCACGCCGTTGTCATTAGAGCAGGAATAGAAGATATCGAAGTCTGCCCCTATTGTCCCCCCCAATGAATTATCGCTGTTCCACGTGGCGATCCAGTTGCCTGCGCCATCCGTAGCAAGGTCCTCCCCCCAATCGCTTCCGCTGCCATCGGTCGCCGCATTGCCGTTCAGTGGCGCAGGCGCAGACCAAGTGACGCCGCCATCCGTGGAGCGTGCATACAAGATGTCGCGGTCTGTACCGATGGTTCCCGCCAAACTATCATCGGACCACCAGGTCACGATCCATACCCCCTTTCCGTCTGTCGCTATGTGGGGGGCTCCATCGGAGCCTGTATCCGTTGAGG
The DNA here is from genome assembly GCA_964490525.1 of uncultured Victivallales bacterium. Taxonomy (GTDB): domain Bacteria; phylum Verrucomicrobiota; class Lentisphaeria; order Victivallales; family CAZBDL01; genus CAZBDL01. Next base: position 2,683 of record CAZBDL010000012.1, read on the forward strand.
CATTCGTGTTCAAGGGCGCAACGGTGCTCCATGTGGCGCAATTGTCTACAGAACGCGAGTAGAGGATATCTGAATCTGTACCGATTGTCCCTCCAAGGCTATCGCTGGAATGCCAGACCGCAATCCACACCCCATTCCGATCCGTACGAAATACCGGCAAGGTGTCATAGCCGACATCTGTCTCCGCATTCGTATTTACGGTGCCTGGTGCTGACCAGTATGTAGGATTTCCGCCAGTGGCGATCTCCGCGAATACCGCCGTCACGACCATGTCGCCAGTGACGCTCATGACGGTCAGCGGATTGTCCGTGCCGATGTAATCGCCTGTCCAACCGACGAAGTCGTAGCCGGCGGGTGCCGCTGCCGTGACCGGGGTGCAGTCCTGGCCGAAGCCAACCGTGTAGGTGACGGACGACGCCCCGTTGACGGTGGCACCGGGGGTACCATCAGTACGGAAGTCCAAGATGCGTTCGGCTTCGAACACATAGACTGCGCCCGCATCAACCCCTCCCTCATCCTCGTTCAAGGCCCCGATAACACAGGTCCTGTCGGTGTTCGCTACTGAAAAGCCAAACCAATCTCCTGTACCTGCGTCTCCGGCTATCAGTTTATCCAGTTGCTCCCAGGTTGTGCCGTTCCACGAGAAAACGTATGCGGTGCCTGTCGCACTTTCACCCTCGCTCCGGTAAATAGCAGAAACGACGGCAACGTTGCCACTCGAAGATACGGCATATCCGAACTCATCGCCACTGGCAGGATTGTCGGCGACAAGCTTTGATTGCTGACTCCATGTCGTACCCTGACGTACGAATACATAGGCAGATCCGGTATCAGCTCCTACGCCATCGTCATCCCAGACCGATCCGGCCAGCAACGTGTCCCCGTCGACCGCTACTCCATGGCCGAAATTGTCCCCAGCCATGGCGTCAGGGGCTACTAATTTTGCCTGCTGAGACCAATCCGTGCCATTACGCACGAAGACATACGCAGAGCCGGAGTCCTCGCCGGCGTCATCGTCTTTGCGTGATCCGACGACTGCGGTCTCGCCGGATAGGGCGACCGCATACCCGAACCAATCACCGGCTGACGCATCATCGGCGACAAGCTTTGCCTGTTGGGACCAGGCTGTCCCGTCACGGACAAACACATAGGCGGAACCGGAAGAATCGCCGGCATCATCGTCTTCATAGGCCCCGACCAGCACGGTGTCGCCAGAGATGGCAACATACCGGCTGAAGCTATTGCCCGAAGCACCATCGTCCGCCATGAGCTTGGCCTGCTGCGTCCATACCCCCCCGTTGCGGACAAAGACGTATGCCGAGCCGCATCCATCATCATAGCGGGCACCGATGACGGCCGTGTCTCCATCCAGAGCGACACGCACCCCGAATGCGTCCCCGGCAGATGCGTCACTGGCAACCAGCTTGGCCTGCTGCTGCCAGTCGATGCCGTTCCGAATAAACACGTAGGCCGCGCCAGCGTCCGCGCCACCTTCATCCTCTTGGCGCGCCCCAACAACGATTGTATCTCCGTCAATGGCAACCGATGTGCCGAAAAAATCACCCGCCTCAAGGTCTGCTGGTAACAGCTTGGCTTGTTGAACTACCTGAGCAAGGGCAGGGATGGCAGCCAGCAAAGACACCCCGATGGCGGCAACGACGGCTGTAAATCGCATACCTGGCCTCTTCCGAGTTCGTGTTCGCGATGGCAAGGCGGTGGAATCCTGGGCGGAAATGCCGTGGATTGGGCCTCCCAGCCTTGATATCCGCCCATCCCTGGCCATACCTGTGGCTACAGTAGGGAAGATACCCGCCGGGCCGGGCATTTCAAGCCGTGAGGACTTATGTCACGGGGTATGTCTCCTTTCCTGGGCACACCATGGCGCAGGGGGGTAGACATTTTATGTCCGTGCCGTACACGGGAGGGGTGAATCCAGGAGGGCCCGGGCGTTCTGCACCTCGCAGGACGTTGCCATGGGAGAGATAACCAGCCCCACGATGCCTTCGAGATGGATCGGATCACCTCATCGGGATCCATTCTTGAGGGTATTGCGGGGCAATTTTCCGCATTGGCGTGTTGTGTGTCGCCCTTACAGGGCTCTGATCGGTGTGTGTGGGCGTGAACCCAGGGCTCACGCCCTGGGCTAAGTCTGCCGCCCTTTCAGGGCTGAATTCCGACACCACCGAGGGCAGCTTGCCTCGGGATCAAGACCTACGGGGCTAAATGCCACCGATCACCTGATTACTGATCACCGATTACTCCCCAGACTACGCACCACGCCCATGCGTGGCAAGCTCCGCGTTCTGAACTCCGCACTACTCCGGCGCATGGTCACCGGCGTGCTGGCTCCGGGAAGTCGTCTCCGCGTCCCTGCGGGCCGCTCCTCGAACCCGATGGGTTCTCACCCCGCCCTGGCGGGGAACATGGCGGAGAGGGTGGGATTCGAACCCACGGTCCGGCTAGGCCGGACAACGGTTTTCGAGACCGCCGCCTTCGACCACTCAGCCACCTCTCCAAGAATCAGGTGAATGGCGGGGGTACAATAGCGGGGAAACGTGGAATTCCCAGCGCCACTACATGAGCTTGAGCCCGGGCAAGTCCTGGACATCGACGATGCCGGCGACCTTGCCGTCGGCATCGAGCACGACGATGTCGTCGATGTGCTTCTGCTCGATGATCTTGAGGGCCTCGACGGCGAGGCTGTCGGCCTGCAGGGAGGTGGGGTTGCGGGTCATGACCTCGGCGACGGGGCGGGAGAGGACGGCGAGGTCGCGCTCGACATGGCGGCGGAAGTCGCCGTCGGTGAAGATGCCGAGGAGGTGTCCCTTGGGATCGGCGACGACGGCGGAGCCGGTGCGGGCGCGGGTCATGGCCAGGAGGGTGTCCTTGACCGGGGTTTCTGGGGACACCAGAGCGAGGCGGTCGCCGACGCGCATGATGTCGCGGACCTGGAGGGTGACGGCGCGGCCGATGGCGCCGCCGGGATGGAAGTGGCCGTAGTCCTCGCGGGTGAAGCCGCGTTCGGCGAGGAGGACCATGGCGAGGGCGTCGCCGAGGGCGAGGAGGGCGGTGGTGGTGGTGGTGGGGGCGAGGTTGAAGGGGCAGGCCTCGCGAGGGACGGGCATGGCGACGACGAGGTCGCTCCAGCGGGCGAGGCGGGAATCGGCATCGCCGGTGACGGCGGCGATGCGGACGCCGAGTCGCCGGGCGGCGGGCAGGGCGAGGAGCAGCTCCTCGGTCTCGCCGCTGTAGCTTAGCGCGATGAGCAGGTCGTTGCGGCAGAGGACGCCGAGGTCGCCGTGCATGGCCTCGACCGGATGCATGAAGACGGCAGTGGAGCCGGTGCTGGCCAGGGTGGCGGCGATCTTGTGGCCGATGTGGCCGCTCTTGCCGACGCCGGCGATCACCAGCTTGCCGCCGCCATCGAGGGTCTCCCGGCAGGCCCCGACCAGCGCCGTGAAGCCGCCGTCGAGCTGATCCCGGACATGGGCCAGGCCGGCGATCTCGATGTCGAAGACTTCGCGGGCACGCTTCAGCACGGTGCTCATGGGATTCCGCCGGGGCAGGTGGTGGGGTGATCAGTCATCGGTGGTGGGGTGATCGGTCATCGGTGATCAGTGATCAGTCATCGGTGGGGGGGTGATCGGTCATCGGTGATCAGTGATCAGTGATCGGTCATCGGTGGGCGGTCATCAGTGATCGGTCATCGGTGGGCGGTGGGCGGTGGGCGGTGGGTGATTACATGGCGTGGCAGGAGGCGACGCTGGATAAATCCAATTTTTCAATATAGCCGTTGGAGCACGAAAAGTCGAAGGCGGCGGATTCTGGCTGGCGATCCGCAAGATCCTTGCTGGAAAATTGAACGCATGACGAGCAATCTTCAAGAATAAAGGGAGATTGTTGTTATTGGTGTTGGGTCGTCATCGCGTCCGGGCAAGCCAGCGGGCGAAGGGGAGGTCGGCGGGGACCCAGTCGACCTTGGTGAGGCAGACGAGAGGGATCCAGGCGATGTCCTGGCCTTCGTGGGGGGTGGGGACGGCATCGTCATGGGCGAGGAGACAGCGGTGGAAATGGAGGTCGACGGTCTTGCCGGGATAGTGGTGCCGTTCGCGCCACAGGAGGTCGAGGACGAGAATGTCGACGCCCAGCTCCTCGCGAAGTTCGCGGCGCAGGGCGGCGGCGACCGTTTCGTCGGGATGGAGCTTGCCGCCGGGGAACTCCCAGCGTCCGGCGAGGTGCTTGCCGGGGGGGCGGCTGGCCAGCAGGACATGACCGCCGCGGCGGATGACGGCGGCGGCGACCGGGATGATGGCGTCGCTGTCGGTCATTCCAGGCCGGTGCGCTCGGGCAGGCCGAAGCGGATGTTGAGGCACTGCACGGCCTGTCCGGAGGCGCCCTTGGTCAGGTTGTCCTCGGCGGAGGCGACGACCAGGCGTCCGGTGTGGCCGTCGAGGGCGAAGCCGATCTCGCAGACATTGGTGAGGACGACGTTCTTGGTGTCGGGGAGGCGTCCCTTGGGGAGGACGCGGACGAAGGGCTCCTCGGCGTAGGCGTCAGCGAAGACCTGGGCGACGCGGGCGGCATCGACGCCCGGGAAGGGCTGGAGAAAGAGGGTGGAGTTGATGCCGCGGTTGACCGGGACGAGGTGGGGGACGAAGTTGATGGCCAAGCGGGGCACCCCGGCGGCGAGGGCGAGCTCCTGCTCGATCTCGGGGAGGTGGCGGTGGCCGGTCGGGGCATAGGCGCGAAGGCTCTCGTTGCATTCGGGGAAGAGGTAGGGGAGGTCGACCTTGCGGCCGGCGCCGGTGACGCCGCTCATGCTGGCGACGATGATGCCGTCGGGGCGGACGACCCCGGCGGCGAGGAGCGGGGCGGCGGCCAGGATGATGCTCGTCGGGTAGCAGCCGGGACAGGCGATCAGGCGGGCGGCGCGGATGGCGTCGCGGTAGCGCTCGGGCAGGCCGTACACCGCCTCGGGGAGGAGCTCCGGGGCGGGATGCTCGTCCTTGTAGTAGGTCCGGAAGACCGCCGGGTCGCGGAGGCGGAAGTCGGCGCTGATGTCGATGACGGTCAGGCCGGCGGCGAGCAGGGGGCGGGCGAACTCCGCCGCCAGGCCGTGAGGCAGGGCGAGGAAGGCGGCGTCCGCCTCCTTGGCGATGGTGGCGGCATCGGGGGCGGAAAAGGCCAGGGGCAGGTCGGCGAAGCGCGGGAAGACCTCGCCGACGGGCTGTCCGGCATATTGGCGCGAGGTGATGGTGCGAAGTTCGCACTGGGGATGGCGGACGAGCAGGCGGAGCAGCTCCTCGCCGGAATATCCGGAGGCCCCGACCACCGCAACCTTGATCTTCTTCAGCATGTCTTGCCTCCTGGATGGCGGACTTGTCCCGCCGGGGCGGGATGGCGGATGACGGATAGCGGATCGTGAATGTCGGATGTGCTTGGGTTTGCGGATGTGGAATCTTGGATTTTCCCGCCATGGCCGGGGTCAGAGGGAGTATTCCCAAAAGCAAACGGCCCGGGCGCCGAGGTCGGCGGCCGGGCCGGGTGAGCATGGAACCGCGGTCAGCGCTTGGAGAACTGGAAGCGCTTGCGGGCGCCCGGCTGGCCGGACTTCTTGCGTTCCTTGACGCGGGAGTCGCGGGTGAGCATGCCGCAGTCCTTGAGGACGGGGCGGTAGGCCTCGTCCTTCTTGACCAGGGCGCGGGTGATGCCGTGGCGGAAGGCACCGGCCTGGCCGATGGGGCCGCCGCCGGCGATGTTCGCATCGATGTCGACATGGCTGACGGTGTCGGTCACGGCGAGGGGCTGGCCGATGAAGCCGCGGACGGACTCGGAGGGGAAGTACTCCTCGATGGGCTTGCCGTTGACCCGGAGGCGGCCGGTGCCGGGACGCATCCGCACGCGGGCCGTGGCGGACTTGCGGCGCCCGGTGGCCCAGATCTCGTTGGGTTGTGCTGACATGGGGATTCCTCTACAGGGTCACGGTTTCCGGCAATTGTGCCGTATGGGGATGGTCGGCGCCGGCATAGACGCGGAGCTTGCGGAACTGGGCCCGGCCGAGGCGGCCCTTGGGGAGCATGCCCCAGACGGCATCGCGGACGAAGCGCTCCGGGTTGCGGCGGCGGATCTCGGCGGCGACCGTGTGCCGGAGGCCGCTGCGGTAGCCGGAGAAGTCCTGGTAGATCTTGGTCTGTTCCTTCGTGCCGGTGAGCTTGACCTTGGCGGCGTTGACGACGATGACAAACGCGCCGGTGTCAATGTGCGGGGTGAAGGTCGGTCGGTCCTTGCCGCGCAGGGCGTCGGCAATGCGCACCGCCAGCCGTCCGAGCGGCACATCCGCAGCGTCGAACAGCAGGCAGCGCCCGGCGATCTCGCCGGTCTTCGCCAAGTAGGTCGTCTTCATGGTCACTGGAGGTTCCTTCCCAATACCGTCCCCGGAATGGAAAAATGCGGGGTTGGGTATGGTAGTGCGAGTTTCCCGATTGTCAAACGGGAAACGAAAAAAGTGGCCGCGGCGGGGAAGGCCACCCGGTCCGTGCCCACCGCCGAGGGTCAGGACGCGGTTGGGGGCAGGTGGTGGCTGATGATGACCATGGTCTGGTCGTCGGCCTGGCTTTCCGAGCCGCTGAAGGCGTCGACCTCGTGGAGGATGCGCTCGGTGGCCTCCTGGGCGGTGTTGCGTTCGGCGAGGGCGGTGGCGAACTGGCGGGACAGGCGGTCGAGTCCGTACTCCTCGCCATCCTCGTTCAGGGCCTCGGTGATGCCGTCGGTGAAGAGCAGCAGGGACATGCCGGGCAGGAAGGAGAAGGAGAGCAGGTCGAAGTGGCCGGCGACCTCGTCGGGCATCAGGCCGAGGGCGGCGCCGTCGGGGAAGATGCGGCGCTGGCGGTGTCCGGGCAGGTGGATGAGCAGCTCGGTATGGCCGGCGCGGGCGTATTCGACGGTGCCCTCGCGGCGGTTGAGGAGGCATAGGGCGAGGGTCATGAAGCGGCCGTCGCCGGCGTCGCGGAAGAGGTTCTTGTTGAGTTCGCGGAGGAGGCGGTTGAGGGTGGTGAAGCGTTCGACGTTGGCGCGGATGAAGCTGCGGGTCATGGCCATCAGCATGCAGGCGGGGATGCCCTTGCCGCTGGCGTCGCCGATGACGACCAGGAGGCGGTCCTCGTCGACCTCGACGAAGTCGTAGAAGTCGCCGCTGACCTCCTTGGCGGAGCGGGCGAAGGCGAAGACGCGGAAGGGAGACCAGTCGGGGAAGTGGCTGGGGAGGAGGGAGGCCTGGAGCTGGCGTGCGAAGTCGAGCTCCTGGGAGAGGCGCTGCTGGCGGCTGAGGTTGGCGTAGGTGGTGACAATGTTGTAGGCGAGGACGATCTGGTTGCCCATGAAGCGGAAGGTGCTGAACTGCTCGGGGGAGAAGCTGCCGGCGTCGAGGCGGTTGTTGACGGCGCAGATGACGCCGAAGAGGCGTCCCTCCTGGATCATGGGCACCGCCATGAGGGTCTCGATGGCGATCGAGCTGTCGAGGGCGACGATGCGGGGGTCTTCGGTGCCGTCCTCGATGAGGATGGGCTCCATGCGCTGGGCGACCTCGCCGACGATGCCGTCGCCGGGATGGATCTTCTCGCGGCGCAGGGACTCGAGGATGTAGCGGGGCTTGGTCAGGACATAGTCGGGGGACTTGTGGAGGGGGGGAAAGGCACCGGCGATGCCGGAGGCGCGGAGGAGGCCGTCGTCCTCGAGGATGAAGACGCAGACCGAGCTGGCCCCGATGAGGTCGGCGAGGTAGCGGGCCATGGCGTTCATGGCGTCCTCGGTCTCCTCGACGGTCTCGAGGTTCTTGGAGAAGAGGGCGAAGAAGTTGCCGATCTCGGACTTCTTGCGGAGGGCGTCCTCGAGGCTGGCGCGCAGGAGGCCGGTGCGCCGGCGCAGCCAGATGGCATAGGCGACGGCGATGGCCGCCACGGCGACGAGGATCACGGCTATCCAGGGGTGATCGAGCATGCTGCCTCCCTCGCTGCCTCCCCGCAACGCCATACCGATAGCGCCCGCCGCCGGGAAAACAAGGCTCGCGGAACTTGTGTTTCGGCGGATCGGGGCTACATTCGTCGTGTTCATCTAGATTGTCCATAGGGAGTTGCCCATGTCCAAGCCACAGAAGCTCGCCAGCGGCGGGGGCCGCGGCCGCGGCAACCGGGCGACGCCAATTGCCGACCTGATCATCCTCTTTTTCCTCTATGAGGACCGTCCGCTTTGCGGCTACGCGCTGAAGCAGCTGGTGAAGGACACGCACCTGGAGAGGTGGCTGCCGATCAGCCCGATGACGGTGTACCAGTCGTTGCGTCGGCTGACGGAGGACGGGCAGGTCGTCGGGGCCTCCGAGAAGCCGGGGCGCTATCCGCAGCGGACGAGCTACACCATCACCCCGAAGGGGCGTCGCCATTTCATGACCCTGATCCGCAAGGAAATGGGGACGTTCATGCGGGACACGCTGCATTCGGACGTGGGGGTGGGGATGGGCAACTACCTGTCCCTGGAGGAGAAACGGATGGCGGTGGAGGAGCGCATGGGGCAGCTGATGGCGCGCCGGGCAGAGGTGGAGGACGAGCTGAACAACTACGGGCGCGGAGTCCGTTCGCCTTTTCCGCGTTGGCTGCTGCTGGACCATGAGCGGCACATGCTGGATGCGGAGCTGGCCTGGCTGAGGCGTTTCCTGGACTTTGCTGTCGCCGACGAGGAAAAATTCGGGACTCGGCGGGCACAGCTTAGGGGGAAGGCGGAGGCATGAGCCTAGGGCAGGGCGGGCGGCGCTGGTTCCGGCGTGTCTGTCTGGCACTGTCGATGGCCTTGGCCGGAACGGGGACGGCGGAAACCGGGCGACCGTATCTGGGCGATGGCCTGACGGCGGTCAGCAAGCGCGTGCTGCTGGTCCAATATGTGAACCTTGTTCCCGCGGCAAGCGCCAAGGATTTTCCGTGGCGGAGCCTGCGCATCGCCAGCGCGGACGACCCGGGTTTTGCGGGGGGGCGGGGAGCCACGGACGGGAGCCTGTGGGTGCGGCCGCTGCGTCATGCGGCGCGGCCGCCGTCGTCGGCCGTTGCCACCTGGATCTTTCTGACGCTTGACCGCGACCTGGTGGCGGGGCGGACCTACGAGGTCGAAGGCGGGGAGGCGCGGTTCCTGGCGCTGGATGCGGCGACCGGGATGCCGACGGCGGGTCGGCGTGAGGCGATGGCGGCGCCGACCGTGTCCTGCCGTTGGCTGGGCGACCGGCATGTATCCCCGGCGTTGCAGGTGAATCAGGTTGGCTACCTGCCGGATGGCCCCAAGATCGCCCATCTCTCGCAGTTCATCGGCCAGCAGTTCGGGCGGCCGCAGCCTGCTGACCTGGACTTTGGCCGGTACGGCCGGTTCCGCATCGTCCGCGAGGCCGACGGCGGCATTGCCCATCAGGGGAACATCCGCCCAGCGGCCGCCACCCGCCAGCGCCATCAGCACCGGCTCGACGAGCTGAGCCAGTCGCGGGTCTGGGAAATGGATTTCACGGTCCTGCGCGAGGTCGGCCGGTTCCATCTGCAGGTGCCGGGCCTTGGCCGGTCGCCGTCGTTTGTCATTGCCCCGGACGCCTACAATCTGGTCTTGGGCGTGTTGTGCCGGGGCATGATGCACCAGCGCTGCGGGGTTGGCCTGGACGAGCCCTGGAGCCGCCATGGCCATCCCCCGTGCCATCGGGAGGACGCCCGGATTCCCGGGTTGCGGGAATACTGGCGTCGGGAGCTGAACCTTCCGCCGCCGCCGGCGGGGCAGGTGCGGGACATGCGGGGCGGGCATCATGCTGGCGCGGAGTACGGCAAGTCGACGATTCAGACGGCGCTCTTTGTCCATCGCCTGCTGCTGCCTTGGGAGGCCCTGCCGGAGGAGCGGCTGGTCTACGATGCATGCCCGGTGCCGGAGGCCGGCGACGGCGTTCCGGACCTGCTTCAGGAGGCGATCCTGGCGCTGGATTGGCTGGGGCGGATGCAGGACGAGGACGGCGGCTTCTTCACCGGGGTGCGCCCGGATTCGCTGGCGTCGGAGGCCGGCCTGGCGGGCGAGCCTGCGGAGGGGCATGCCAAGCCCCGCATGGCGACCCGGAAGGACACTGCGGCGTCGGCCGCCGCCGGGGCCGCCTTGGCCTGTGCCGGCCGGCTGCCCGCGATCTCGCGCCACTGGCCGGAGCAGTCCCGCCGCTACCGCAGGCAGGCGGAGCAGGCCTGGGCCTTTTGCCGACGGCAGATGGGCGATGACGGCCGCATCCGCGAGGATGACGGCGATGCGGACGGGCGTTTCCTGGGGGCGTTGGACGAACTTTGCTGGCTGGCCGCCGAGCACTGGCTGGCCACGGGCGACGCCGAGGCCCACCGTTTCTTCCTGCGGCATCACCGTCCCGGCGATGGCTGGCGCTGGCTCTGGCAGCCCCTGGCCGAGGCCTCGGGCGCGGCCACCCGGGCCTATGCCTTCGGCGGGCGCGATGGCATGCAGGAAGGCATGCGCGAGGAATGCCGCTCCGCCCTCCTCCGGGCGGCGCGCGAGACGATGGCCTGGCAGGAGAAGTGGGCGCATCCGGCGAGTTTCCCGGAGGAGCTTTTCCGGGGCGGGCGCTGGGCATGGCATGTCCTGGCCGAAATCGCCTCCTACGATCAGCTGCTGGCGGCGGAGGTGGTGTCGGACGAGACCACCGCGCGGAAGTTCCGCGAGGCCGCGTTGCGCAACTGCGACCGCGAGCTGGGCGGACATCCCGGCGGCGTGCCGATGATCTCGGGCGTCGGTCAGCGGCGGCTTGGTGCCCTGCCCCATCGGCTTTCGCACGATGGCCCGGTGGCCGAGCCGGTCCCCGGGATTCCCGTCGGCTTCCATCCCAGCGGCTTCACGCCGCCAGCGGGCATGCCCGCCTTCCGCCATGCCCATCCGCTGGGCGGCCGTCCGGTCGCCTACCGTCAGGTCGATGGCTGGAACATGGAGCAGGAACTCTCCCTCCCCGCCCTCGCCGCCACCGTCATGACCTATGCCATGCTGGGCGATCCCGGGAGCCAGCGGCCCGGCTTTCCCAGCCTGAACATTGCCGCCAACGGCCAGTCCGTGCGGCTGGCCGGGCATGCCCCGTTGGCCGTCTCCTTCCGGGCGGCGGCGGCCGGCGCCGAAGGCAAGCTCGTCCGTGAATGGCTTTGGGACCTGGACAACGGGGAGTTCCGGTCGGTCCCGGAGTTCACCCACACCTTCGACCGGCCCGGCGAATACCGCGTGGCCTGCACGGTCAGCGACGACGACGGCTGGATCGCCTTCCGGACCGTCGTCATCCAGGTCCAGCCCCCGGTGGATGTCGACGGGGAGGCGACGCCATGAGCACGTCCGGGAAAGCCCGTGGCGGCGGCTTCGACGCGGTCCGGCATTTTGACGTCAACATGTACCTGGCCGGAATCGTGCCCTGCCCCTCCTGCCTGTTGCCGGTCGAGATTGCCGGACGCAACCTCGACGTCCTGGGTTGCCCGTACTGCGGCAAGCCGCTCTTCGTGCCGCGGAAGATCCACGACTACGTGCTCTACCGGGAACTGGGCAAGGGGGGGGTGGGACGGGTGTTCAAGGCGGCGCGGATCGGCAGCGAGGACCGTTACGCCGTCAAGCTGGCCAGGAAGGACGCCGACGATCCGGCCGAGGCCCGCCTCCATCCCCTCCTGCGCGAAGCGGAGGCGGGGAGGGCCCTGGGGAGCCACCCGAACATTGTCGAGATTGTCGACTTCGGGATCTGCGGCGGGGACGTCTACCTGGTCTCGCCGTTCATCGCCGGATTCCGCCTTGACCAGCTGATCCAGGCGCATGCGCGCTTCGGCGAGACGCGGACCCTGGAGCTGGCGTGCCAGCTCCTGCGCGCGGAGATCCACATCTGCGGGCGGGGCTACCTGTACCGGGATTTGAAGCCGGAGAACATCCTCATCGAGCCCAGCGGGAAGGTGCGCCTGCTGGACTACGGGATCTGCATTCCCCGGGACCGGGCGATGAACCCGCCGGAGATTCCCCTGGATGAGTTCGAGGGGTCGCCCTGCTACCTGCCGCCCGAGCGCATCCTCGGGCAGCCGGAGAGCGAGGCGAGCGAGATCTACAGCCTGGGGATGCTGCTGCTGCACATGCTCACCGGGCAAGCTTGGGGCGAGGGGATGGGCCGTGCGGAGATCCTGCGCGAGCACCTGCGCCCTGGCCCGCGCACGCTGGGGGCCGGAGGCGAGCGCCTGCGTCCCGAGGTGCGGACCCTGGTCGAGCGGATGATCGCCCCCGAGCCGGAAGCCCGGCCGGTCGACCTCGTCCGGCTTCTTGCCGAGGTCGAGGACATTCTGGAGGGGTTGTCGCGGACGCCCACCGTCCTGCTTCGGCGCAGCGACATCTTGCGCCCTCCCCGGGGTTGACGGCACGTCGAGACAGGATATCGTTGGGCATCGAGGGCCAGCCCATGTCCGTCTTCGTCAAGATCTGCGGCATCGTCCGGTGCGAGGATGGCCTGGCGGCGGTGGCCGCCGGGGCCGACGCGGTCGGCTTTGTCGCCTGGCCGCGCAGCCGTCGCCATGTCGCCCCGGAACAGGTGGCCGGGCTGGCGGGAGCCCTGCCGGGGCGCGTCCGTCGGGTCGGGGTCTTCGTCGATCCGGCCATCGCGGAGGTCGAGGCCTACTTGGCCGCCGGCATCGACGTGGTCCAGCTCCATGGCGACGAACCGCCCAGGTTTGCCCGTCAGGTCGCGGCCCGGGCCGAGGTCTGGAAGGCGATCCGGCCCCGACACCCGGCCGAGGTCGACAGTTTCCGCGGCTATCCGGCGACCCGGTTCCTGGTGGATGCCGCCGCACCCGGGGCGCCGGGGGGCACCGGAACCGTGGCGGACTGGCAACTGGCCCGGCATGCCGTGGAGATCCTCGGCGTGCCGGTGCTGCTGGCCGGGGGGCTTTCCCCGGACAACGTGGCCGAGGCCATCGCCGCTGTCGGGCCCTGGGGCGTCGACGTCAGCTCCGGCGTCGAAACCGCCCCCGGGCGAAAGGACCATGCCCGCATCCACAGGTTCATCGCGGCGGTTCGGTGCGCCGGTGCACCGGCAGGGTGCCCTGACATGGGGTGCTGAGGTACATCCTTGCCCCTTGACAATCTCCGGCGAGATGAAGTATAATGCCTCTTCAGGGACAATGGTCGAATGGAAAGGGGGATGCCATGTGGCGGCGCGGGCAGGCAGCGGGTTTCACCTTGATCGAACTGATGGTGGTCGTGGCCATCATCATGATTCTCTCGGGCATGGTGCTGCCGGCGCTGAGCCTGGCCCGCGGCAAGGCCCGGGAGATCGCCTGCATGAGCCAGCTCAAGCAGGTTGGGCAGTCGACCATCTACTATCTTGAGGACTTCCAGATGTATCCGCCCGGGATCAACGGGACGGAGAACTTCGCGCATGCCTTGCGCGACCACATCTACCCGCTGGTGGAGCCGCCGTCGCAGATCTTCGACTGTCCGGACAGCCACATGGACTTTCCCGCGCACAACATCACCTATGCCTCGCACCCGGTGGTCATGCCCGACCTGAGCACCGGTCGCAAGCCCTACACGGTGGGCCTGGTCAAGCGGCCTTCCGACCTCTTCATGTTCATGGAGTCGGCGCAGAAGGCGGACGGCAACTGCCGTGGCGTCATGGACCAGATTCCGGGGATTGCCGACCCCGGCGATCCCGCCGCTGCCAACACCGGGCTGGCGGGTGACTTTGCCCGGTTCAACACGGACGGGGTCGACGCCAATGCCGGCTGGCCGCGCTTTCGCCATTACAAGAACCGTTCGATCAATGCGGCCTACTTCGATGGCCATGCCAGCACCACCCGGTTCGGCGCCCTGCTGGAGAAGCACATCAAGACCAGCTATTGAGCCGCATGCTGATCTTGACCCCATGGGGCCAGCGGGCGGGGCGCCGCCGGCCTCCGTCGAGGTGTGATCCGGGGAATGCCGTGCTACAGTAGCGGCGACCGCAGGCGATGACGTGGCAATCGGATGCATGGCAGGAGCAGGGATGGACGCGGTGGCGCATGGCCAGGGGGGAGAGACGGTGTTCGTGACCGACCGCCTGGCCGAGGTCGAGGAGCACATCCGCACTCACCTCTTCGAGGACGAGGTCCAGCGTCGCGAGGTTCTCGAGCTGTTCCTGCTGACCGTGGCGGACCGGGTCGCCTTGGCGGATGCGGCCCTGGCCGAAGGCGACTGGCGGGAGGTCTCGCGGCTGGCGCATCTGATCCGCGGAGCGGCCGGCCATGTCGGTGCGGCCCGGATCTCTGCCCAAGCGGCCATCGTCGAGGCGGCGGCGGAGATGCGGGACGGCGACACCGCGCGGAAGCATTGGACGGAGCTGACACGGCAGTTCAGGGGATTGCGCGATGAGGCCAGGATCCGCGGACAGCCATGACGCCCGGCAGCGGCTGCGCCGGATCCGTGACGCCTTGCGCCGGACCTACGGGCCGCAACGTTGCTTCCTGGACCATGCCACGCCGGTGCAGCTGCTGGTGGCGGCCCAGCTTTCGGCGCAGTGCACGGACGAGCGGGTGAACCGCCTGACCCCCGCCCTGTTTGCACGGTTTCCCGATGCGGCGGCCTTGGCGGCGGCCCCCCCAGCAGAGCTTGAGCGGCTGATCCGCGGGGCGGGCCTGTTCCGCAACAAGGCCCGCAACATCGCCGCCGCCTGCCGTCGGCTCTGCGCGGAGTTTCACGGGGAGGTGCCGGCGGAGATGGAGGCGCTCGTCGCCCTGCCCGGGATCGGGCGCAAGACCGCCAATGTCATTCTCGGCCATGCCTTCGGGGTGCCGGGCTTTCCCGTCGACACCCATGTCACCCGGGTGACGAACCGGCTTGGCCTGGTCGCCACCCGTCATCCCGAGCGGATCGAGGCCTGGATCACCCGCCACCTGCCGCCCCGGCTCTGGACCGAGTTCTCCCTGCTCCTGATCCGCCATGGCCGGTCCCGTTGCCGGGCCCGGGTCCCCGACTGTTCCGGCTGCGAGATTCGCGGCGACTGCCTTCGGGTCGGAATTCCGGGGACGCCCCGGTCCGCCGCCCGCGCCTCCGGGAGGACATCCCGATGATCGCCGCCTCGCTCAAGCATCGCTTCCGGCAGGTCAAGAGGTGGCCGTCGCTGCTCTTCTGGCCCCTGCTGCTGCTGCTGCGGCTCTATGCCCTGTTCACGCGTCGCGAATTCCGCGATCCCGGGGGTGTGGTGGTGCTGTCCGGCTTCCCCTTCGTCACGGTCACCTGGCATCATGACCTGCTGTTCTTTCCGTTGATGTTCACGCGTCCGATCCTGGCGCGGACGGCGGCAATGATCAGCGCCTCGCGCGATGGGCAGTATCTGGCTGATCTGCTGCGGCTGCTGGGCCTGCGCACGGTGCGTGGCTCAAGTTCCCGCCAGGGAGCCCGCGCCCTGCGTGCCGCCTTCGCCGAGATCCGCCGGGGAAACGTCGTCAGCATCACCCCCGACGGCCCGCGCGGCCCGCGGCGGCGGATGAAGTCCGGGCCGGTGATCCTGGCCAGCCAGTCCGGGGTGCCGGTCGTGCCCATGGCGGTGAACTGCTCGCGCTGCTGGGAGCTGCGCAGCTGGGACCGGTTCCGCATCCCCAAGCCGTTTTCCCGGGTGGTCCTGGTGGTGGGCGAGCCGGTCGCCATTCCCCCGGACCTGACTGAGGCCGAGACCGAGCATTGGCGGCAGGTCCTCGAACAACGCCTCGCGGCGCTCAGCGAGGAGGTGGGATGAAGCGTCTTTGCTCCCCGTCGCGGGTGCCTCGGGCCGCGGGTGTCTTCCCCGGTGCCCCATCGATGCCCGCGGGGCCGTCGGGATTGCGGACGGTGTTCCGGCCCCGTATAGTACGCATGACGAGAGCGGCCGTGCGGCTTTTGGGGCAGGGCCATGCGTCGCAAGGAGGTATCCGGTGATCCGTTCCGAGCTGCCTGGCTCCGTGTTGCGCGGGGTGACCCAGACGATCCGCAAGATCGGGCTGACCAGCATCCGCCCGGAAAAGGAGCGGATGCCAGACTTCCTGGTGGGGATGAACACGCCGGCGCTGACCGGAATGCGCGACGCCGCCTGCCTGCGGGCGCTCGAGCTGTTTTCGCAGCCCTTGTTTTCGTTGCCGGAGCCAGAGCGGATCCGCCTGTATGAGGAAATGGTGGCCTGCCTGGAAGAGGCGGTGGCGGCCGGGGAGCGGCTGGTGCCGGGCTCATCGCCCGATCCGGCGCCAGTGATGGACTATCTGCGGCATCTCTCGGGGATGCTTCAGGCAATTTTGCTGCTGCTGCGCCGCGAGCAGGGCCTCTTCGAGCGGGAAAAGGCGCTGGCGCAATGGCTGGGGGCGGACTTCGGCACGGCCTTGCGCAACACCGAGGAGGTGGTCAACGGCGCCGAAGTCAGTCTCTACCATGCCCTCCAGCGCATGATCGAGCTGGCCGATGCGCCGCTGGCCCGCTTCCGGGAGCTGGTGCGGGGGACCTTTTCCAAGGCCGAGGCAGAGCGCTATGACAAGGCCTTCGCCGAGTTCCAGGGCCGCTGCCGGGCGCGCTTTCGGACCAAGGCGGGAAATGGCACGGGCTGATGCGTCGGCTGGTGACCATGGCGCTCCTGGGGTTGGGGCTGTGCGGGCGGGGTGCGGATGCCGGGGCCCCTTCGCGCGAGGCGTTGCGGGCGGCGGCGGAGCGCGGCGATCGCGAGGCCCAGTTTGCCCTGGCCAAGGACTACTTCCACGGGCGCGGGGGGCGTCGCGACCCGGCCCTGGCGGCGGCCTGGTATCGGCGGGCGGCAGCGGCCGGACATCCCGGGGCCCAGTTCAACCTCGGCCTCTGCCATGAGTCCGGGGTGGGCGTCCCGGCCGACCTGCATCAGGCCTTCGCCTGGTACCGGCGGGCGGCGGAAGCGGGCTT
>CAZBDL010000013.1:0-19277 GCA_964490525.1 uncultured Victivallales bacterium
CCCGGCACCGACGCAGGACTGGCGCCCGGTCACGCCGCCCTGTCCCCGGCCCGGCAACAGCCGCCACGCCAGCACGCCCAGACCCGCCGCCACGGCGCCCCGCGCCGCCAGCCGCAGCATCTCCCGCCGGTTCATGACACGGTCATGGTCCATGCCGGCTCACTCCTCGTCCTGCGCAAAGAAGCGGCGCACCAGCTCACGGTCCGCAGGCGGGATGCGCATCCGGCGCGACTGCCCCCCTTCCCCGGCATCCGTGCCCAACGCCCCTTGTCCGCCATCATCGACCGCCTGGACCTCCGGGGCGGCGAAGGAGACGCCGAGGGCCTCGTTCAGGTCCATGCGCAACACTTCGCCCGACAGTCGTTCCGGGGTCAGCGTCACCCCCAGTTCCGGACTCTCCGAGCCAAAGAACATCGGCGCGTCGCCACGCCCCCGGGTGATGGCCCCGATGCCACCATTCTCCTTGCCGAAGAGGGCCTCCTGCTGGGCCGGGGTGAGCCACATCTCCCCGCCCGGCCCGGAGGTGGCGCTCAACCGCCCGTCGGCATCGAGGCGCGCCCGCAAGGCCTCCATGCCCGAGGCACAGTCCCCCTCCTGCAGGCGGCGCAGCATCTCCCCCATCGTGCCCCGGCACTGGCGCAAGCTCTCGGCCAGACGGCGCAACTGCTCCTCGCTGGCGGGCGGCGGCGTCTTCAGGAAGTCGGCGATCGCCTGCTCCGGGGAGAGTCCGCCGCGAATGCCGATCCCCGCCAAGGCCGGGGCATCGCCCAGCATCTCGCCCAACTGCGCCGCCCGCGCCCGCAGACGGCGCTCGGCCTCCTCGTCGGGGGAAACCGCCAGGCGCTCCATGGCCAGCTCCATCTCCTCCAGCGAGCGCGCCCCGCCCACCAACTGGCGCGCCCCATCCTCGCCCAATTGGCGCAACGCCGACTCCATGGCGTCCAGGCTCTCGTAGACCTTGCCCGGCTGCAGCGCCGCCGTGTTCGCGGCAATCTCGCGCAGCGCCCGCGACAGCTCATCGCGCCGCTCCGGCGCCAACAGCCCGGACTCCCCCAGGATCGCCAGCTTCTCCTCCAGCACCGACA
Source organism: uncultured Victivallales bacterium (assembly GCA_964490525.1). Taxonomy (GTDB): domain Bacteria; phylum Verrucomicrobiota; class Lentisphaeria; order Victivallales; family CAZBDL01; genus CAZBDL01. The sequence continues at coordinate 1,086 of CAZBDL010000013.1, forward strand.
CCGGCGCCGAGATGTCAAGCCGCGGCACGAACGGCGCCGGCTCAGCCTCGGGTAACGGCACCAGGCCGCAGAGCAGGGGAAAGCAGAGTGCCGCCCCGAAGGCCAGCAGACCGCCCCACAGGCGGACATGCGCGCGCGGCAGACTGACCCGCTCCAGGCGCTCCTCCCACCCCGTCAGCCGCGGATCGGCCAGCGCCATCATCACCAGCCCGCCGCCGCTAGCCCGACAGTCCAGCCAGGCCGCCACATCCTCGCGCGTCAGCGGATCGCGCCATAACCGGATCACCGGCACCACGAGGGAGACGGCCAGGCCCAGCGCCGCCAACGGCCACAGCCAGTCGATGGCAACTCCCAGCATGCGCCCCGCCAGGATCGCCACCCCCGCCGCCAACATCGCCGCCAGCAGCGACGACGTCCACGTCTGCCAGAACAGCTGCCCGCGGCATAGCGCATGCAACCGCCGCACCCGCGACGCGACAATCGCCACCTGGGGATGGATGCCCTCTTCGCTCATATTGGGAATATAGCGCCGGTCCGCCATCCCTGCCGCAGCCTCGTCAGGTGCCGATAAGGCGGGCGAAGGCGGCGAGGGGCAGCACCCGGGCGCGCTGGTCGGGCAATTCGTAGTCGCGCTCGCCCGCGTGGACCTGGTAGAAGCGGGGGATGCCGGTCCGCTGGGCGAAGTAGGCGATGTTGCGGCCGAGGGCGCGGTCACCGGACTTGCATTCCACCGCAAACTCCGGCCGCCCCTCGCGCACCACCACAAAATCAAGTTCGCGCCCTTGCGCGTCGCGCACAAACCGCAATTCCATCCGGTCGCCTTCCTGATCCTCGATCCGATGGCAGTGCTTGAGCAGGTTGGAGGCAACCAGGTTCTCGAACCGGGGGCCGACCTCGTCGCAGAGGGACCAGTCCCACATGTAGAGCTTCCGCTCCTTCCTGGCGGCGCGGAGCTTGGGCAGCCCGTGCGGCTGGATGCGAAAGCAGAAATACAGGTTCTCCAGGATGGTCACCCAGCGGTCGGCGGTCTCGAAGGCAACCCCCAGATCCCCGCTGAGGTTCTTGACCGACAAGGGGGAGCCAACCCGTTCCGGCAGGATGCTCGCCAGCAGGTCAAGCTGCGAGATCTCCCGCACCTGCTCCAGGCTCGCCAGGTCCTCCTGCACGACCCGGCTGCGCCGTTCCCGCTGCCACCGCTTCCAGTGCCGTTCGTCACCCCGGAGGAAAGGTTCCGGAAAGCCTCCGAACGTCATCAGATGCTCAAGGTCCGAACGCTGCGGCGCCGGGTTGATCTCGTATAGCGACAGGGGATGCAGGCGGTGGTAGTGGTAGCGCCCCTGCAGCGAATCGCCGCCGCGCCGGTAGTGGTCCAGCCGGGCTGAACCGGTGACCAGGAACCGCCGCCGAGACTTGTGCCGGTCATATAGTCCCTTGACCAGGTTTCGCCAGCCACGGTACTTGTGGATCTCATCGAGCACCAGCAACGGCTCTGCCGCCGGCAAGGCCCCTTGCAGCAATAGCTTGCGGGCGGCAACATCGTCCCAATTCAGGTATGCCGGATGGTCCTCGCCGACTCCCGGCAGCAGGCTGAGCGCCAGCGTCGTCTTGCCCACCTGCCGAGGGCCGCCCAGAAAGACCATCTTCTCGGCCAGATCGCTCTCCACCGCCGCCTTCAGATAGCGCTCCATGATCCACCATTTGTGAATAAATTAGACCCCGATCTAATATATTCATGTATGAAGTAGAGTCAAGTGAACCAACGCAGCAACGCCGTGTCGGCCCCCGCGAGGGCACAGGATGCGGCGGCGCACCATCGCCGGCACCCGCCAGAAGCTGAATGGCGCTAACCTGGATTATTCACAAGCCCAGTTGGGCACAGGTGCGAGGCGGCGAAGCGCCGCTGTGGTGACCACCGCAAGCTGAAGCCAACGAAGCAGATGTGCCCCAATGGGCTTGCCTCTGGTAAAAAATGGCAGGCCGTATTTGCTTTGCCCGTCTTTTGGCGAACATATTTCATAACATGTTGTCCTTATTTTGCTTATGAGTGGCCTGCCGTTTTTATGAATAATTCAGGCTAAGCACAAAATCGAGGCGTAGCTGTAGTGCGGTACCGCCATCCGCCAGCGGGCGGATCGGCTTTACGGCGAATCTACCATTCCTCATGCTTATCTTAGTGCCATTACGCCAGGAGGTCATACCGTTGCTGATCGTCTCACATGGCAAGAAGCTCCTGAGGCGTCCGTTTGGTCCGCTTCGTCCGTTCTCCAGGCCATTCCTCATCCACCCTCGCCCCTCCCCATTGCCGCCGCCGTGAAGATCAAGGGATACAGCTCCTCCTCGTACCACAGGCTGACAAAGTAGAGGCCGATGGGGGCGGCAGGGAAACGGGAAAAGCCATCCGTCGCGTCTTCCAGCCAGCCCTGGCCACGCCCGACTGCATCCTTCGCATCTTCCTCCCCGGAAAGGGCATGGACAGCCATTGCGGTCTCCTCGATGGACGCCGCCACGCCCGGTGCCCCGCCCCAGCCGCCATCCTCTTCCTGGGCCTGGCGCAGCCAGTCGGCGGCGCGACGGCGCATCTCCGGCCCCAGGCCAGCCTCCTGCAGCGCCACCAGCACCTGGGCGGTGCCGTAGGTCGGGTTGGCATGCCCAGGGGCATCGGGGTTGCCGAACCACAACGGCAGCCATGAACCGTCTTCACGTTGCGAACTTCGCAGATAGGCCAGGCCCCGGGACATGGCGCGGGACATGCGCCGACGGAGCGCGGCGGGCGCCTCCGCTTGCCAGGCGGACAGGGCGCGCAGGGCATGGGCGGTCAGGTCCGGACAGCTCCGGTCGAACGGCAGCCGTCCCCAGCCGCGGCAAAACGTCGGCCAGCCGCCGTCCGCATTCTGCACCCCGAGCAGCCAGCGGATGCCGTCCATGACTGCCCGGTGGACCTCCTCGCCCGCCAGCGGCAGCCGATGCAGCGCCAGCAGCGCCCCGGCGGTGTCGTCGACGTCCGGCACGCCCCCCGGACGGTCCGTCCAGGCCCACCCTCCCGCCGCCGCCCCCGTATACGGATGCGGCGATGTCATCTGCCTCCCCAGGAGCCAGTTGCGAATTTCGCAAACGGCCGCATCGGGGATGACCGGAACCGCACCGCCAGGCCCCCGCCGGGGATCGCCCAGCAAGGCCTTCACCGCCAAGGTCGTGCACCACACGGACAGGTCGACGTCGACCGGCCAGGCCCCGTTCCCGCGCTGGCTGTCCAGCAGGAACGCCGTTGCCCGGCAGGCGACCGGATGCCCCCCCTGCCCCGCCGCCGCCAACGAGAGGGCCACGAAGCCGCTGAGGGGGATCGCCTCGAGAAAGCCCCCGGAGGACGGCTGGAGCGACGATAGCATCGACAACAGCCTTGGCACAAGGAGGTTGCGGACGGATCGGCGCACCGGGCATGCGCATGGACGCCCTGCGTGCCGCGCCATGCCGACGGCGATCAGGGCGGGCAGGGCATAGCTCACCACCCCCAGGCGCAGCATCCGGAAGGTCCATCGCGGCAGGGCCGCCAACTCGAACGGCAGTTGCGGCACCTGCGCCCAGCAGTCCGGTGCAGGCCCCAGCCGCCCGGTCGCCGCCAGCAGGGCAAGGATCGGCGCGGCAAAGGTGCGGTCCTCGCCGTACCGGCCAATGACCGCCCGGGTCAGTTGCCCGGGCAAGACGCCACCCGCCTGCCCGGCCAGCCACGCCTCGGCGCGGACAAGCGCCGCGCCGCCAGCGGCATCGGCATGGCAGGCCGCCCACGCCAGCAACGTGGCACTGAGATTGGACGGATCGCGCTCGGCGTCGCCCCAGCCGCCGTCCACCCGCTGCGCGGACGCCAGCCAGGCGACGCCCCGGCCAATCGCCGGCGTATGGCCCTCCCGATCCAGTTGCGACAACGCGCACACCGCCACGGCCGTGGCCAGGGGGCTGTCCGAAAGACGCCCCCGCCAGCCGCCGCCGGGCTCGCGCCGGGACAGCAAGGCCGCCCAAAGACGCGCCAGGGAGGCGGATGGAAGGGACGGGGAACTGGTCATGCTCGTCATCTCACAGTGGATTGTCATGCGCACGCCCAACGCCCAACCAATGGCACCAAGATAAGCGACTGGGAACGCCAGGCTTCGTTCAAGAACTACGCCCGGCACAGCCGAGCCCACGTGTCCGGCGTCTTGTCCGGCGTAGCCCGCAGGGCGAAGACGGAAGCCCGCAGGGAGCGGCGGAAGCAAGTTTATGACATGGTTGATTCATTGGGTCTTGGCCTTCACGGCACGATCCAGGAACGGACGCAGAAAGCCGATCACTTCACGTGCGGCTTCGGAGAATCGTTCCGGGGCGTCCCGGACTTGTCGCTTGCGCACGAATGCCGCCCACTGCTCCTGCTTGATCTTGTCCTCGAAATAGGCGTCGGTAAACACCACCGATTCGGTTGGCACGGGGTCTCCGCGCCTGGCGAAGGTCGCGGCGATGGCCGTCACGAGCGAGTCTTCGTTCAGGGTGACCGTGCGCGCCAACAACCTGATGTCGTAGAGGTCTTTCATCCGGCTGTTGAGCAGGCCGAGCTTGAAGATGGCGTGCGTCTTCTCGGCAACGGTCGTCTCCGGCGCGTAGCCGAGGAGGCGCGCCGGCGGGTAGCCGAGCAGGGTCGGAGTGCCGATCATCGCCGGGGGCGGGACCATGGCATCCCCGAAGCCGAAGTCGAGCTGCATGGGAATGACGATGACGCCGAGCTTCCCGGTGAAGCGGGCTCGCCTTCCTTCGTAGTCGGCATCCCGGGTGATGCCGGAGATTTCGATGGTCTCTTTCAGGAACTCCAGTCCGTCGGGATCCACCTCCTGGGCGATGGCGGCCTCCACCACCGAACGGACCGTCTCCGGGGAGTTGGCGAACCTGGCCATCAGGTCGATGTCCAGCGTGGACCGGGCCTCGGCGATCTCCAGGGCGTGCAACAGCAGTGCCCCCTTGAGGACCACGCGCTTGCCTGCCGGCGACTTGCCGAGGCGGCACAGGAAGCGCGACATGGCGAAGTACTGGACCAGCTCCTGAAAGCCTCGCCCGGTCTCCCGGGACAAGTTGAGGAGCTTTTGGCGGTTGGAGGCGGCGTAATCCTTCATGTCAGCGCCTCCAGGAAGGGGCGTACGACCTTCTCCACCCGGCACACCCGCGCCATCTCCAGGACCAGCCCGGGATTGCGGTTCCGCCGGGCCATGTAGGTCCGGATCGCCTCGACGCATGTGCCGGTGCCCAGGAGCCGCCGATGCTTGAAGCAGTCGGCGATGGTCTTCTCAGCGGAAAAGACGCGCAGTTCGGCGCCGCCGATGACGGCCCGTCCGACCCCCGCCTGGAACGGACGCGGCGACATGCGGAAGAAGCGCACCTGCGGGTAGTCGAGCCGGGGCACGTTGGCGTCGCGGCTGATGGCGATGTCGATCTCCCGGGGAATCTCGGTACCCAGCCCGTGATGGTGGAGCGCCGAACGCAGGCATACCACCCCCGCCGGTACGCGCTTGGCGATCGCCGCAAAGTCGGGCGAGATCGCGTCGGGCGCATCCACGAGCTGGTAGACCCCCCGTGACACGCATGCCACTTTGCCCGCCTGGCACAGGCGGTACAGCGTCCGCGGGGAGACTCCCGCCCGCCTGACCTCGCTGGTCGTGAACGCGCCCCCCTTGACGGCGGCAGCCGACAGCCTGTCAATGGCCGAAAGCCTCATAACCACTCCATATATATTATTTATGGAGCGCAATATAGGCACACCCCGGCTCGTTGTCAAGACCAAAGCGAAATAAACCCGTGAATCCACCAGGCGGGGCCGGTCAGACGAAATTGGAAATCCAAAATTCCAAACCACCTTTGCGTTCTTTGCGCCTTTGCGAAAGAACCTCTTCCAATCCAATTCTGCCGCCAAGACACCAAGAACGCCAAGTGGTAGAAATTACCCCTGTTTTCATCGCCATACACACTCACTGATCATTTCCATCATCATCGCATCCCATTGTCGGCGTGGTACATATCTTACTCCGACCGCAATAGAATACTCCGACCGCAATAGAGCCAGGCCCCCGCCGGGGATCGCCCAGCAAGGCCTTCACCGCCAAGGTCGTGCACCACACGGACAGGTCGACGTCGACCGGCCAGGCCCCGTTCCCGCGCTGGCTGTCCAGCAGGAACGCCGTTGCCCGGCAGGCGACCGGATGCCCCCCCTGCCCCGCCGCCGCCAACGAGAGGGCCACGAAGCCGCTGAGGGGGATCGCCTCGAGAAAGCCCCCGGAGGACGGCTGGAGCGACGATAGCATCGACAACAGCCTTGGCACAAGGAGGTTGCGGACGGATCGGCGCACCGGGCATGCGCATGGACGCCCTGCGTGCCGCGCCATGCCGACGGCGATCAGGGCGGGCAGGGCATAGCTCACCACCCCCAGGCGCAGCATCCGGAAGGTCCATCGCGGCAGGGCCGCCAACTCGAACGGCAGTTGCGGCACCTGCGCCCAGCAGTCCGGTGCAGGCCCCAGCCGCCCGGTCGCCGCCAGCAGGGCAAGGATCGGCGCGGCAAAGGTGCGGTCCTCGCCGTACCGGCCAATGACCGCCCGGGTCAGTTGCCCGGGCAAGACGCCACCCGCCTGCCCGGCCAGCCACGCCTCGGCGCGGACAAGCGCCGCGCCGCCAGCGGCATCGGCATGGCAGGCCGCCCACGCCAGCAACGTGGCACTGAGATTGGACGGATCGCGCTCGGCGTCGCCCCAGCCGCCGTCCACCCGCTGCGCGGACGCCAGCCAGGCGACGCCCCGGCCAATCGCCGGCGTATGGCCCTCCCGATCCAGTTGCGACAACGCGCACACCGCCACGGCCGTGGCCAGGGGGCTGTCCGAAAGACGCCCCCGCCAGCCGCCGCCGGGCTCGCGCCGGGACAACAAGGCCGCCCGGAGTTGCGCCAGGGTGGCGGGTGGAAGGAGCCGGGGACTGGTCATGCTTTCTACTCCGGGAGGGGCGCCTCCCCTCAATTCCATCGTGTTGCAACCTTGGCCGAGGGACTTCTGCCACCCCTCCAGGGTGGGTGGGGGTGTTGATTGCCTTCCCGGGGTTTCGCTGCGCTCAACCCCGGGCTAATATCTGCAACCCCTCCGGGGTATTCAAGGGACTGCCATGGCAATGCATGGATTAACCCTGTGCTGCGCCGAGGGCGAGCAGGGCGTAGAAGGTGTATTCGCAGTCGCTGGCCGCGTCGGCGGGGGCGCCGGAAAAGCCGCCGTCGTCGTTCCAGAGCGAGACGGCAAAGGCGAGGTGACGGCTGAGCGCAGGCACCTCCGTTCCGGCGAGGCGCAGGGCAAAGAGGGCGACGGCCGTGCTCAGCAGGTCGGGCTGCGGAGAGCCCGTGACGGCATGGAAGCCGCCGTCGGCCGCCGTCCGCCGGAGGAGGGTCGGGACGATTCCCGGAGCGGGCCCGGTGCCCAGGGCGGCCGCCAGGGACAAGGCTGCGGCCAGCACCGGCGTCGGCGAGTCGGCCGGAAGGCTCGCGAACTTCGCCGACGCAGCGGAGAGCGGGGCTCCGGCCATGGCCGCCAGGAAGGTGTCGTAGGGAGAGGCGGCAGCGGCGTCCGGCTCGCGGGCATAGCCCCCGTCGGGAGTGCGGAACCGGGCCAGGGACTGGCGGATTCCGTCGCCGCCCGCAAGGACAACGCCCGTAGCCGCCAGCAGACCCTGGCAACGCCCGAGGGCGGCACGATGGACGAAGTCCAGGCCCGCGCCGTCGGCGAGGCTGGCGACATGGCCAATGTCGGCTTCGGGCACCGGTCGCGCGAGGGCCTTGCCGACGGCCAGCGCGAACTGGGTGTAGTAGAGGTCGGAGGTGGTGCTACGACCGCGATATCCCCCTTCGGGGCAACGACATGAGTCAACAAATCGGGCGATGCGACCGATCGCGTCGGGATCAAGCAGACGCACGGCGGCGGCGGCGGCGGCATCGATGCGGTCCGGCAATCCGCGGTCGCTCATGGCGCGTTTCCGCGTCCGAGGATACGGGCAATCACCCGGCGCAGCAGCGTCTTCAGGCCGGCATGGGGCATCGGATTGAGCGCCCGGACCGCCTCGTTGCGATGATGGTCGGCGAGACGCCGAGCCCGCTCCACCACCGCCGGGTCGGCGAGCAGCGCCATGAGCTGATCGTCGGGCTCCCCTCCCCGCCAGAACGCCGCCAGGCGGGCACGGTCGGCGGGGCCGGCCTGCTCCCAGGCCAGCGCCAAGGGCAATGACGACCGCAACGAACGGGCCGATGCCGCCGCGCCGGCCAACGTCAAATCCGCAAGGTCGTCGTTGATCTGATAGGCGATGCCGAGGGCGTCGCCGAACGGGGCGAGGGCGCGGCCGGCGACATCATCCGCCCCGGCGGCCATCACCCCGAGCTGCAACGCCACCGTGAAGGCGGGGCCGGTCTTGTGGCGGAAGATCTCGAGCACGGCCGACGGCGACGGCGGCTCCGGGCGGGTCAGGCAAAGCATCTCCTCGCCCTGGCCCAGGCACAGCCGCCGGTGCCCTTCGGCAGCCACCGCCAACATGCGGGCGATGCGCTCCGGCGGGTCGCCGCAGGCCGCAATCAGGCGATAGCCCTCGCCCACCAGCAGGTCGCCGAGATTCAGCGCCACCGGCATGCCGTGGCGACGGTGCAGGGTCTCCTTGCCATAGCGCTCGTCGTCGCCGTCCTCGATGTCGTCATGGATGAGCGACGCCTTGTGGAAGCACTCGACGGCGACGGCGAGATGGCGGATGACGTCCTCCGCCATGGCCGCCGGGGCCACGGCCTGATGGGCGGCAAGGGCAAGGAAGGGGCGCCAGCGCTTGCCGGCGGCGGCCAGCCAGTCGCGGGCCAGGCGTTCGGTCTCGGCTTCGCCGGGCATGATTTCGGACAAGGACTCCGCCGTCAGCCAGGCGGATGCCTGCGCCCGCAAGCGGGCCGGATCCGGGGACAGCGGCCCGGGCTGGCGCAGGCGGATGGCTTCCAGCAGCCAGGGCAGGTCGACGGCGGTCTCGCGGCAGCCGTCGTTCAGCAGGGGGACGGCCAGCCCGGGAATCGCCTCGGCGGCCATGCGCGGGAAGGTCTTGGCGAGGGCATCCCGGCAACCGACGCCGATGACGGCGTCGACGGCCCCGCCCTCGAGCAGACGGGCGACGATGGCCGAGCCCTCGGCGATGAGCACGACGTAGCCGAGTTCCTCGGCGGCGGCCTGGACCTCGCCCAGGCGGCAGCGCCCGCATTGGCGGCAGAGCAGGCCGAACTCGTCGATCATCGCCGGACACGCCTCCGGGTTGCGCAGGCATTGCGGCAGGAGGAGGAGGCGGCGCTCATAGGGGACGGCGGCGACGGTGTCGCGCCAGACGGCGTTGTTGAGGAGGATGGAGACGAGGCCCGGATCGTTGGCCGCCGCCGGATGCAGGTTGAGGAACATGCGGGTGTGCAGCTCCAGCTCCTCCCAGGAAAGCGGCGGGACGAGGCGGGTGTCAGCGACATAGGCGGCGACGGCCTCGTGCAGGTCGATGCACGGCGACGGTGAAGCGGGGCGGCAAACCTCGCGCGACGGCTGGATCCCGGTCTTCATGCCAACGCCTCCCCTGACCGCATCGGATGGCCTCCTTGCCAGGCGCATAGCCTACCACGCGACGACACCCGCCGCAAGCCATGCCAATGGCACCAAGACAAGCATGCGGAATGATAGATTCACCATAAAGCCGATCCGCCCGCTGGCGGATGGCGGTACCGGGCGACGACTCCGCCTCCTTGGGGGCATATCATAGTACCATTGGCAAGCCGTGCGGCCGTGGCCAGGGCAGGGCGCAAGCGGGAAAATGCGAACTTTCCCGGCGACAACGCTTGCCCGGGTGGACATAGGCATCTACAATAGCCCCTCGTGCCGTGTCCCAAATCCCCCGCAAGGCAATGATGACGAAACTACATCCATGCTTCCGTGCGGCGGGCCTTTTCTTGCTGCTATGCGGCCATGTCCTGGCATACTGGCAGACCGCCGGACTTCGCCAAGCGAACTGGCGGACGGCGAGGCCGGTCATCGACGACGACCTTCGCGCCGACGGGCTGCCGAAGCTGCTGACGACGGCTGTGAACCAGGAGCGTGCCGGCATCATGTGCCATGTCTCCTCGGCCGCCCCGCTGGGCCAGGGGCGGGTGGCCTGCTCCTGGTATGGGGGTTCGCGCGAAGGGGCCAAGGACGTGGCGATCCATCTTGCCATCTACGACGGGGAAGCCTGGCAGGCGCCGCGGGTGGTCATGACGCGCCGCGAGTGCGCGCGGGAGACCGGGCAGTACGTGCGCAAGGTCGGCAACGCCGTCATCTTCACGACCGCCGGGGGCCGCCTCTGGATGTTCTACGCCTCGGTGGCCCTCGGCGGATGGTCGGGAACGTCGGTGAACTATCGCTGCTCGGACGATGCCGGCGTCACCTGGACGCGCAGCCGGAAGCTCCACCTGAGCACCTTCCTGAACCTCTCCGCAAACGTCAAGAACAAGCCCATCGCCTACGACAACGGCGGCTTCATCCTGCCGGTGTACCATGAACTCTTCAACAAGCAGGGGCTGGCCCTGCGCTGCCTCCCGCGGGGCACGTCGCTGGCCTACCAACTGATCCGGATGGGCGACGGCCGGCATGCGCTGCAGCCCACCATGACGGTGACGCCCGACGGTCGTCTCAAAGCCTTCTGCCGCAACAGCAAGCCGCGCGAGGACGCGGATCCCGCGAACCTCACCTGGGTGACCGAGAGCCGCGACAACGGCTGGACCTGGTCCGAGATCGGGACGACCGACCTGCCGAATCCAGGATCCGGGTTCGACATGCTGACGATGGAAGGCGGCATCCTGGGGGTCATCAACGACTCCCGGAACTTCCGGAACAACCTCCGCATGGTGCACTCGCCGGACGATGGCCGGACCTGGCGGCGGATCTGGGAGTTCGAGAACACCCCCATTGCCGCCACCCAGGAGGAGATTTCGTATTCCTATCCGGCGATCGTCCGCGGGCAGGGATGGGTCCATGTGACCTACAGCCACGAGCTCGACAACATCCAGCATGTGAAGATGAACGACGCGTGGCTCCTGGAGCGGATCCGTGAGCCCGATCCCGAGGGGGCGGGGCCATGATCAACGGGCTGCAGGAAATTCTTGCGATGACGCTTCTGGCGACGGTCGTCCTGCACTGCCTGGGGGCGGCGATCCTGCCGATTGGCCGATGGAAATATGCCGTCGTCCCGGCCGCCATGCTGATCCTGTGGATTCCCTTCGGTAAGCACTCACTGGCGGCGTGCCTGCTGTCCGTGTATCCGGCGCATTCGGCCGGGGCCATCGCCCTGTACCTCATCGCCTTGGCGCACCTGTGGTTTCGCCGGAGCCTCCTGACCGTCAGGCAACTGGCGTCGCTGTGCGCCTGGAACCTGCTTTTCGGGTCCGCGGTCAACCTCTCCGCATTGGGCTATCTCGACCTGGACCTTTACCGGGATGGCTACGCCTACTCCTGGCTGTTCCTTGCGACCGGCCTGATGGCGATCGCCCTCTATCTGCGCCAAAACCCCTTGGCCTACCTCTTCACGGCCTACATGGCATGCTTCGTCCTGGGGACATCCCGGAGCGCCAACCTGTGTGACATCATCATCGATCCCTGCGCCATGGTGTGGTCCCTGGTCATCCTGGCCGTCATCGCCGCCAGGCAGGTGCGCCGGAAGGGGCGTCAGCAGGCACCGGACGACACGGACGGCGGCGACGGCCTGCTGAATTCACAGCCACAGTAGTCCTGGCGGTAGAGGCCATATTCCTGGGAGAGCTGGAGGCTGCGCAGGAAGCCGTCCTCCTTCTTGAAATCCCAGGCCTGGTATGTGGGGAAGCGGCGTCCCTCGGCGAAGATCATACGGGAGAGCTTCTGGGGGCCGAGGGTCAGGGTGGTGGTGAAGGCGGGAAAGCCGAGGCGGTCGGCAAGCTGGGCCGTACGCCCCAGGTTGAAGGCGAAGCAGCGTCGGCAGCGCTCGCCGCGCTCAGGCTCGGCCTCGAGCCCGCGCACCGCCGCCAGCCAAGCGTCATGGTCGTACTGATCCTCCTCGACGACCACGTCGACGGCTTCCGCCAGCGTGCGCACGGCCGCCAAGCGCCGGAGGTACTCCGGCTCCGGCCAGATGTTGGGATTGCAGAAGAACAGGGTCACGGCCATCCCGTGCAGGTGCAGGCGCTCCGCCGAGGAGGCGGCGCACGGTGCGCAGCAGGTGTGCACCAGGATCCGTGGGTCGGCAGTGGCCATGCGGCAATTCTACCCCGCCGGGTGGCAGCATGCAAACAACATGCTATATTTCTGTTCGCCATTGTTGTGCGCCCGTAGCTCAGCTGGATAGAGCGTCTGCCTCCGGAGCAGAAGGCCACAGGTTCAAATCCTGTCGGGCGTACCATCTTCCCCGCATCGCCCCGGTGCCAACGAGGATCTTGGGGCGCGCCTGAATGCGGCGACGATCTCGCGATTCCCCTTGGGGCCGGAAACTGGCGAGTCGAGATGGCCAAGACATGACCAGCCGCACGGCCCCTGAGCGCAGGCCACGACCTTGTCCAGGCAGGCTTGACGGACGGCGTCGTCGCGCACCACGCCGCCCTTGCCGACCTCCCCCCTCCCCGCTTCGAACTGCGGCTTGACCAGGACGAAGGCGTGTCCGCCCGGACGCAGCAACGGCGCCACCGCCGGCAGGATCAGGGTCGTCGAGATGAAGGAGACGTCGACGGTCACGACATCCACCGGCGCATCCAGGAAGTCCGGTGTCAGCAAACGGGCATTGACGCCTTCATGGACGCTTACCCGGGGGTCGCCGCGCAACCGGGCATGAAGCTGGCCATGGCCGACATCGACCGCATGCACCTTGGCGGCACCGCGCTGAAGCATGAGGTCGGTAAAGCCGCCGGTCGAGGCCCCGATGTCGAGCGCGGTCAGGCCGGACAGGTCGGGCAGCCAGGCGTCGAGCGCGGGCAGCAGCTTGCCTGCCGCCCGGCTGACGTAGGGATCACCGGCGTCGACAACCAACGCGGCCTCGGAAGCCAACAGCTCGGAGGCCTTGCGGACCACCTGATCCGGGCCCCGGCGAACCTGGCCAGCCAAAATCAGGCGTTGGGCCTGTTCGCGGCTTTCGCACAGGCCTCGTTCCACCAACAGCACATCGGCACGCAGACGGGGCATGATCCTCTCCTCGCCCGGCGGGATTTGCGACGGTACCTGGATTCGTTGTTTGCTTAGTTCGCCCGCGGCCTGCTCTGAGCCTGTCGAAGGAGGAGCGGGCTCCTACCTTGTGCGAGGCTTCGCTCCTCCTCGTCCTCGTCCTCGTGTTCGTTCTGGTTCTTCGGGAGACAGAGGTTCGCACGTCCGCCAGCTGGCGGACGGGCTCCTACATTTGGGGTGGGTCGGCGAAGGCGGCGGCAAGGGCCTCGTGGCGCTCGCGCCAAGCCCAGAGGCAGGCCATGACACCGAAGAAGCAGACGATGCCGCAGACCAGCACGAAGATGTCGCCATGACGGGAATGAAAGGTCAACGGGGGATTGGCCTTGAGCGGGACGACAAAGACCGCCGTGCCCGCGCCCCGGCGGGTCGGATCCGGGACGGGGCGGGCGTCCGGTCCGGGACGGTGGTGGACGGCATCGGCGATGGCACCGCTGGGCAGGATCAGGCAGGAGGCGGTGTTGTTGCCGCAGCGCAGCATCGGACGGCGCGTCTCGACCGCGCGCAGGACGGCGTTGGCGAGGTGCTGGGTCGGTTCGGCGCTGCGCGGATACCAGGCGTCGTTGGTGAGCACGACCAGGAGGTTGGCGCCATTGCGGACCAGGCGCCGGGAAACCTTGGGGAAGACATCCTCGTAGCAGATGTTGACGCCGGCGCGGACGCCTTCGCGTAGCGTCAGGGGATTGAACCGGGTGCCGCGGTCAAGGTCGCGACCCATGCCAAAGGCACGCTTCAAGGCCGTCGCGTGGCGTCCGAACGGGACATATTCGCCGAAGGGGACGATCTGGACCTTGTCGTAGCGGTCGAGGATGGTCGCGTCGATGTCGAGGAGCAGGGCGCTGTTGTAGGCGCGGACGTCGTCGGGGCCGCCGCCGGGAGGCAGGTCGTACTGGAGCGCGCCGACGAGGAAGCGGGTGCCGGCCTCGGCGGCCAGGCCGAACATCGCACGGCTGTATTCGGCCAACAGGGGCTGTCGTTCGTCGAAGCATCCTGGTACATAGGGCACCGGGACGGCGGTCTCCGGCCAGACGACCACGGCGAGCGGCCCGATCCGCGCCAACATCTCCGGAGGAATGGCGACTTCGCCGTCGGTCCCCGCGAGCATGACCCCAGCCAGGATGCGCTCGCCATCGGCCTGATGCGCCGCCACCAGCTCCCGGGTCAGGCGCAGGTGCTCGGCGAGGGCATGGCGCGTCTCGGCCTCGGTGGCCCGGCGGCACTGGGGAATATCGGCCTGGACAACCCCCACGGCGGCATAGGTTTCGCCCTCGTGGAAGCGTCCGGCCAGCAGGGCGCGTCCGCCGATGGCGACCACTGCCATGAGCAGGGCCAGGGCGATCAGCAGGGGCAGGGGCCGCCGATAGCGTCCGAGGCGCCAGGCGACGACGGCATCGCGGCCGGCAACGGCCAAGGCGAGGTTGACGAAGACCAGCAGGAAGGTCACGCCGTGCGCGCCGGCGAATTCCGCGATCTGCAGGACCGGCAGGTTGCGCCACTGGGTCGCCGCCGGATAGTTCCAGGGCAGGCCGGTGGCGACCCAACCGCGGATCCAGTCGATCGCCACCCACCAGGACGCCAGCACGAGAAGGGCGACCGCCTCGCGGGCCGGGTGCGGACGATGGGCCTCGACCACCTCCATGCCGCCCGCCTGCACCGCCTGGGGCAACAGCAGGCCGCGCCGCAGGACAGGAATCGCGGCGGCCCAGCAGGCAGGAAAGACGGCGAGTACGGCCGCCATCACGAAGGGCACGAAGACCTCGATCTCGCGCAGCCAGAAGAAGCTGGCCAGCGCCCAGGCGTAGCCCCAGAGCCAGCCGCCGCGCCAGGCCATGCCCGGCGTCGGACACCAGGCCGAGACGATCAGGAAGAGCGGCGCCAGCGAGAACCAGCCCAGCCAACCGAAATCCAGGGGGGGGAAGGCGGCCGCATGAAGGACGCCCGAGAGCACGAGCAAGCCGCGCACCAGCCAGGCATGACGGCGGCTGGCCCGCCACGCCTGGTTGCCGGGACGCGCCGCCTTCGCCGCGTTCTCCGCCGCTTTCGCCGCATCCCCGTCGGAAACCGCCGCCGCCATGACGCCACCTTTCCCGTCCGTTACACGTCCCCATCGCCGCTCCGGCCTTCCGGCATCGGCGGACGAAACACTATGCGGGCGGCGGCGAAATGCAATCCCGGCAGCGCCAGGACCGTCAACGGCTGCGGCCTCGCCCTTGACTTGCCCCCCTCCCCGACTATCTTCAGCCCGGCGGCAAAAATCACCATCCACGATTTCCGATGAACATAACCGGAACCTTCCTCGACGAAATCACCCATGACATCCCCGCGAACAACTGGGGCCGCGAGGAATGGGCGGCGGATTTCGCGGCGATGCGCGAGGTCGGCATCGACACGGTGATCATGATCCGCGCCGGCTGGGGGCGGACAATTGCCTGCCCGTCGCGCGTCCTCACCGAACGGGTCGGCGCCTTCCCCGTCTGCGAAGACCTGGTGGAGATGTTTCTCGAGCTGGCCGCCGCCCACGGCATGACCTTCTATTTCGGGCTTTTCGACTCCGCCACCCGCCCGGCGCGGCGATGGACGCTTGACGCGGAGCTCGACCTGGGGCGCGCCTTCATGGACGAGGCGTGGAACACCTACGGCAAGCACCGCGCCTTCGGCGGATGGTACCTGACCTTCGAGATCAGCGGCGGAGATCCGCGCCGGGTGGCGTGCCTGCGCAAGCTGGGCGAGCATTGCCGACAGCTGTCGCCGACGCTTCCGACCATGATCTCGCCCTACGTCCAGGGAAGCAAGCTGCCGGGGGCCCCGACAACGTTGGCGCAGCACACCGCCGACTGGGATCGGATCCTGGCCGAGCTGGAAGGGGTCGTGGACATCGTGGCCTTCCAGGACGGCCAGGTCGACTACGACGTCCTGCCGGACTTCCTGCGCGCGAACGGCGAACTGATCCGCAGGCATGGCATGCGCGCATGGTCCAACCTCGAGACCTTCGACCGCGACATGCCCTTCAACTTCCCGCCCATCGCCTGGCGGAAGCTGTGGTGGAAGATGCGGGCGGCGGAAGACGCCGGAGTCGAGAAGCTGATCACGTTCGAATTTTCCCACTTCCTGAGCCCGAACTCGTGCTGGCCGTCGGCCCGGAACCTTCACGCCCGGTACCGCCGGCACATCCAGTCGCGGCCGGATCATGGCCGCCCGTTGCAAAGCGGCGTTTCCGCCCTAGGGTAAGGGCTTGCCCGGGAAAAATTGGCTTCGACCCCGCCGCCAGCAAGGCCGGGTGATCAAGCCGGGATGGAGATGCCATGCGAGCCGTGATTGTCGGCGCCGGCGAGTTCGGGCGCAATTTGGCCACGACGTTCCGCAACGACCATCACGACGTCGTGGTGGTCGATGCCAACGCGGCGGTCTGCGCGCGGCTGCGGGCCAAGCTGGACATCATGACCGTGGTCGGCGCGGGCACCTCCCTGACCGCCCTGAAGGAGGCGGGGATCGGCCAGGCCGACCTGCTGGTCGCCGTGACCAACGACGATGCCGTCAACCTCGCCGCCTGCCGCATTGCCAAGCACTTCCAGGTGGGGCGGACGGTCTGCCGTCTGGCGACCGACGACTGCTTCTCACCGGACGACGGCCTGACGCCGGCGGCGCTGGGCGTCGACTATGCGGTGATTCCCGGCGAGGAGTGCGTGCACAAGATCCTCAACGTGCTGGACACCAACTCGGTGCTGGAGAAGATCGTCTTCGGCCATCCGGACGCGATCATGACGGCGATCCGGGTGATGCACGGGTCGCCCATCGCCGGGGTGCCGGTGCGGGGCTTTCCCGACCCGGCGATGCTCTCGTCGGTCCGCTTCTGCGGCATCGTGCGCAATCACCGGCTGGTCATTCCTCATGGCGAGACGATCGTCAGCGTCGGCGACGAGCTGTACATCTCCGGGCGGCGCGACAAGGTCCGGGCGGCGACGGCCTTCATCAATCCCGGGGACCGGCCCATCCAGCGCGTGGTGATTGCGGGCGGCGGCGACCTGGGCCTGCGCCTGGCCCAAGAGCTGGCGAAGCGCGACTACGAGGTGCGCCTGATCGAGCCGGACGCGAAGGTCGGCGAGGCGCTGCTCCAGCTGCCGGACCAGCGGCTGATGGTGATCCATGGCGAGCCGACGAGCGACGACATCCTGGACGAGGCGGGAGTGGCGGGCTGCGACGCGTTCGTCGGCGTGCAGGACGACGACGAGGACAACATCCTGGCCTGCATCCTGGCGAAGCGCCAGGGGGCGGCGAAGGTGATCGCGACGACGAACAAGTCGGAGTACGCCTACATCGTGCCGACCATCGCCACCATCGACTGCGGCTTCAGCACCCGGCTGGTGGCGTCGAACTCGGTCCTGCACCATCCGGTCTCCGGCACCCTGAGCGTGAACGCAATCCTCCACCGGGTCGACGCGAGCATCTACGAGTTCACAGTGGCGGCCGATGCCCCGATCGCGGGGCGCATGCTCCGGGATCATCGCCTGCCGCAGAGCGCCGTGCTGGCCCTGGTCTTCCGCGACGACGAGACGCTGGTTCCGGCGGGCGACCTGATCATGTTGCCCGGCGACGTGGTCGCGGCCATGGCGACGGCGGCGGCGGCCAAGGAGCTGCAGCCTCACTTCCGTCCCCGGGGATGGCTGGCCCGATGAATGTTCGCTCCGCAGCGGCCGTGGTCGCCCTGATCGCGATGGTCATCGGGGCGGGGATCCTGACGGCGGCCGGGGTCGGCTGGCTACTGGCGGACGACGCGGCGGCGGTCATGACGCTGCTGCACTGCGGGCTCTGGCCGATCGTGGCCGGGGGGCTAGCCTTCCACCTGCTCCATCCCGGCACGTTCACGCTGGGGGTGCGCGAGGGCTTCGCCATCGTCACCTTCGGCTGGATCGCCGCGGCCCTGGTCGGCTGCCTCCCC
>CAZBDL010000014.1:0-18554 GCA_964490525.1 uncultured Victivallales bacterium
GGCGCCGCCAGCATGACCTTCAGGTTTGCCGCCAAGGCCCGCCGCACCAGCTCGCCGACGACGGTGGTCTTGCCCACCCCCGGCCCGCCCGTGATGATGCTCAGGGAGTTCCGCGCCGCCGCCGTCAGCGCCGCCAGCTGCTCCGGGCCAAAGCGTGCCGTCCCCGCCGGGGGGACCTTGGCGATGGCCCGGGCGCGGGGAACCGCCCGGCCCAGGCGCAACACCAGGTGCGCCAGCTCCGCCTCCGCCGCCCCCATCGCCCCGCGATAGACCATGGTCGCCGGACCAGCCCCCTCCCCGGTGCCGGGAAACTCCAACCGCGCCGCCAGCCGCCGCCCGATCGCCACCTCCAGGCCGCGCTGCGCCGCATCATCATTCACGCCAAGGAGTTCCGCCGCATACTTCAGCAGCTCCGCCTCCGGATAGCAGACGTGGCCCGCCTCCTCCAGCCGGTTCAGCGCAAAGACCACCCCCGCCGAGAGCCGCTGGTCCGCATCCTTGGCGATCCCCAGGTTGCCCGCGATCCGGTCCGCCAGGATGAAGCCGATCCCGTCCACGTCCTCCGCCAGCTGGTACGGGTTGTCCCGCACCACCTGCGGCGCCGTCTCCCCGTAGCGCTTGAAGATCCGCTGGCAATAGGCCATCGACACCCCCACCCCCTGCAGGAAGATGAAGATGTCCCGGCGCGACGCATGCTCCCGCCAGGCCGTGCGCACCATCTCCAGCCGCTTCTTGCCGAAGCCCGGGATCTCGGTCAGCCGCGCGGAGTAGTTCTCCAGAATGTCCAGCGTGCGCCCGCCAAAGTGCCCGACGATCAGCTCCGCCAGCTTTGGCCCGATCCCCGGGATGATCCCCGAGGCCAGGTAGCGGCGAATCCCCTCCGGACTGCTCGGCAGGATAAACCGGAACGCCCGCGCCCGCAGCTGCAGGCCGTGGTCGCGGTGCTTCTCGAACACCCCGGTGACCTCGATCCCCTGCCCCTCGTAGGCCCCCGTCAGCGGCCCGACCACCGTCTGCTCCGCCCCCGCCGACGTCACCATCCGGATCACCGTGTACCCCGAGTCCTCGCTCGCATACACCACCCGCGTCACCTCCCCCCGCAAGGTGTGCTCCGCCACCCCGGACGCGTCCACCGGGGCCAAGTCGGGCTGCTGCGGAGGAAGGTCGGCCATGATGGCTCATCCCTGGGGTTGGGCGAAGTTCGCAGCCGTGAATATACCGAGCCGACGGCAAAACACCACGTTCACGGCATCTTCCGACCATGCCG
Source organism: uncultured Victivallales bacterium (assembly GCA_964490525.1). Lineage (GTDB taxonomy): Bacteria > Verrucomicrobiota > Lentisphaeria > Victivallales > CAZBDL01 > CAZBDL01. The sequence continues at coordinate 1,268 of CAZBDL010000014.1, forward strand.
GCGCAACCGTTCCATGACGGCGAAGATGTCCGCCCGGAGCGCGAACAGCTCCGCCCGGACCTCCTCGACGCTGTCGGCCAGGACGCCCTCCGCCTCGACCTGGGCCACGGCGTCCAGGGCGGCGGCAAGAATGGGCTGGACCCGCTTCAGGGAGGCGATGACGAAGCCCGCCTCGCCCCAGGAATCCCGGGCCAGGCCGTTCAGCGCCCCGGCCAGCTTGGACGAAAGGCGCTGCGTCTGGAAGCGCAGCTCGGCGACCGCGCGATGGGACGGGAGGTCGTCCGCCTCGTCGCGAAATGCGCGCGTCTCGTCAATGACCCGATAGCACAGACGCCGGGCGCGCAGATAGACGGGATGGCAGATCTCGCCGCGCTCGTCGCGCACCCAGTCGATGCCTTCGCGCGCCGGGTCCGGGGGCGGCTCCGCGAAATCCTCCGGCAGGGGGCCCCAGCCGTCATCGCCATCGTCCCCGGCCTCCGCAGCCACTTCCCGCCACTTCCCGGTCCAGCCCATGCCTTGATCAACCCGCCGATCCCGGTCGGGAAGGTCGCCATACTTGTCGAGCAGTTCCCCGAAGCGCTCCGTCCGCGCGTCGGCATTGCGCAGGAAGATCTCCCACTCGTGCTCATCCATTTCTCTCGCCTCCGGGACAATCTGTTCGGACACCCCGGCATGGAGCTCAAGCTGGTGCAGGAAATCCTCGAGGCAGGTGCGGCTCTGCTCGGCCTGGGCCGCGATCTCGGTCTCCGACAGGCGCCACTGCGGCAGATCCAGCTCCACCTCGAATGACGCGCTCTCGATGACCACCCGGCCATTGGCCTCGCTGTACCATTCCAGGTACAGGGCATTGCCCCATTTCGGCGGCGGCGCGGCCTCTGGCCATGAGTCCCCCGCCAAGGCACGCTCGGCGGACGGATCCAGGACGCGGACCTTGCGCGACGCGGTCATGTCCCCCACCCGCCCGCGCTGCACAGGGACCAGCTCGCAGGGCCGTCCAGGAGCCTGCGGCGCCGGATTCCGGAAGATGCAGCGGCATCCGGCCAGGTCCGGATGCCCGTTGCCGCTCAGCTCCAGGCGGATCGGTGCCGCGCACCCGGCCAGCCAAATCTCGCCCGTGACCACCCCCTTGCGGGTGTTGTCCACATGGCCATGCACAACTTCCTCCGCCAACCTGAACGCCATGGCCAATCACTCCTGTCCTTGGTGGATGTTTCTGCGGCGGTAGGCGGCGCGCCGCTCCTTGACGCCGAAGCCGATCGGCTTGCGCTCGGGCTCGGGGGGCGGAAGAAGCAGCGGACGGAGCTTCTGGTATAGGTCGCGCAGGGCGGCATCGTGGGTCAGCAAGTCCTTCTCGACCTCGGCCAGCCGCATGGCCAAGGTGGCCGTGGACAGCATCTCTTCACGCATCTTGACGAAGGCGCGCACAACAAAGACGCTCATCTCGACGGCCCGGGGACTGTTCAAGACCGTGGCCGCCATGATCGCACCATGCTCCGTGAAGGCATAAGGCAGATAGCGTCGCCCACCCCTGCCCTTTGAGATGCCAAGCTGGCACCTCAAAGAGGCAAACTCATCTTGGGTCAACTGAAAGATGAAGTCGTCCGGGAAACGGTGGGCATTGCGCTTGACCGCACGGTTCAGCGCCCCGGTGTCGATTTGGTATATCGCGGCGAGGTCATGATCGAGCATGACCTTCTGTCCACGCAGGGTCAGAATCCTGTCCTCGATCAGCGTCAAGGATCTCATTTCGGTGTCGGTGGTCATGGGGGCGGCTTCCTGGTTGATCGGTAGGCGGCACGCCGCTCCTTGACGCCGAAGCCGATCGGCTTGCGCTCGGGCTCGGGGGGCGGAAGAAGCAGCGGACGGAGCTTCTGGTATAGGTCGCGCAGGGCGGCATCGTGGGTCAGCAAGTCCTTCTCGACCTCGGCCAGCCGCATGGCCAAGGTGGCCGTGGACAGCATCTCTTCACGCATCTTGACGAAGGCGCGCACAACAAAGACACTCATCTCGACGGCCCGGGGACTGTTCAGGACCGTGGCCGCCATGATCGCACCATGTTCGGTGAATGAGTAGGGGCGGTACTTGATATTGCACCCACGCTTCAAGGTCGCATTTTGCGACCTTGAAGCGCGAACCAGTTCTGCTTCCTCAAGCGTGAGCTGGAACAAGAAGTCTTTCGGGAAGCGACTGGCGTTGCGCTTGACCTGTTCGTTCAGCCGCTTGACCTCGACGCCATACAAAGCGGCAAGCTCCTGGTCCATGATGACCTGCTCGCCGCGAACTGTGAGAATCTTCAGCCGCACGGCTTCGGCGCCGCATCGGACCGGCAGTTCCGTCTCCATGGCCTCCCGTCCCTCCATGATCCATCCCTGCGCCGTGGCAGCCGCGGTCTTGCCCGCCCCCAATGGGCCGCCATTAATGGTGGGAGAAGACGCGCTCGGGGGCGTGGACGAGGGCGACCCCGAGTTCGTTGGCACGCTGGATGACCTCGGCGTCGCGCAGCGAGCCAGCCGGGGCGATGATCGCGGTGATGCCGGCCTCGGCGGCGACCTCGACGCCGTCGGGGAACGGGAAGAAGCCGTCGCTGGACATGACCGCGCCGTCGAGCCCGTTGGGCCCCTGATACTTCTGCCGGTACTTGGCGATCGCCTGCTCGACCGCGCCGACCCGGTCCTGCTCACCGGTGCCGACCGAGAGGGTCTGGCCGTTCTTCATGATCACCACGCCGTTGGAACGCACGTTGAGGTTGATGTACCAGGCGGCGAGCAGATCCTCGCGCTGGGCGTCGCTCGGGGCCACGGCCGAGACCTGGCGGCCGATCCGGGCGCTCTCCGCCGCGGCCGGGACCAGCTCCTCGACCGAGCGCATCTGGGTGAGCAGCGGCGCGGCCACCACCAGCGAGCCGTCGGAGAGCACCTTCATGGTCCGGTGCACCGGCTCGTCGTCGCCGACGAACCCCGGCAGGGCCGAGAGGTCGCCGCAGCGCAGGATGCGGATGTGCTTGTTCAGCTTGAACGTCTCGGCGTCGCTGAACACCGCCACGGCGTCGTGCGAGAACTCCGGGGCGACCACGCACTCGACGAAGGTGCCCATGATCTCCTTGGCCGTCGCGGCGTCCACCCCCACGTTGAAGGCCACGACGCTGCCGAAGGCGGCGCGGGCATCACAGTCGCGTGCCTTGATGTAGACCTCCCGCAGGGTCTCGGTGCCGCGGCGCACCGCCGCCCCGCTCGGGTTGACGTGCTTCATCACCGCACAGGCCGGGGCCTCGAAGAACTTGACGATGTTCAGGGCGTAAGAGATGTCCTCCAGGTTGGTCTGCGAGAGCCCGCCCTTGCCGGTCTTGACCACCTCCAGGTCGCCGATCGGACAGGCCCGCCCCACCGGCTTGTACCAGGCCGCCGGCTGGTGCGGGTTGGTCCCGTAGCGCAGGTCCGAGACCTTGGCATACCGCGTCCCACCAACCTCCATCTCCGCCGGAAAGTCACCCAGGTTCTGCGAGAGGTAGCTGTTGCGGTCCAAGCCCTTTGCGGTGGTCATGCCGAGGCCCTTTCGGTGTGGTGGTGCAAGGCGCGGATCCGGCGGCGGCCAAGCCAATGGCGACGCCTCATCCGCAAAACAGTAGTCTACCCCGCCCCGCGCCGGTTGCAATGCCCAAACAATTGCTCATGCCCTGCCGGTGCGGCCCTGGACGTACCCCGGCTTGAAAAATCCCGGCCGGACCGTATGCTTCACGGTCATGTCCGCCATCGGCGACGACGCCCCGGACGCCCCCGCCACCATGCCATCCCGGAGAAAGCCATGTCCTTTGACCGCAAACGCTTCCCGTTGACCATCTTCCGCCTGCCCGCCGCGCTCCCCGAGGATGCCCTGGAGCGCTTCGCGGCCCGGGCCTCGATCAAGATCGACGAGGTCAAGGCCGAGCCCGCCACCGGCTGGGTCAGCGGTCGCCACCTGCTGGAACTGCGCATCGACGAGGAGACCGCGATCCGGGCCGGCCGCATCAGCGTCCAGTTGCGCACCGCCCAGCGCAAGGTGCCGCGCGCCCTGCTCCTCGCGGAATGCCGCATGCTCGAGCTGGAGTACATGCAGGAGAACCGCACCGACTTCGTGCCGCGCAAGGTCCGCCGCGAGATCCGCGACAACATCGAGCAGGCCCGCCTGCAGCAGATGCCGCCGCAGGTCTCCGCCATCCCCGTCCTCATCGACCCCGTCCCGCGCCTGCTCCACGCCGCCACCACCAGCGCCAAGGGCGCCGACCTGGTCGTCACCTGGATCCACGACACCCTCGGCTTGATCCCCATCCAGCTCGACCCCGCCGACCTCGTTCCCCGCCTCGGCAAGATCGACCTCGAGGATCTCCCCCCCGTCTCCTTCGCCCCCGGCGCCAAGGCCAAGGAGAATGTCAGCCTGCCCGGACGCGACTTCCTCACCTGGCTGTGGTTCTTCAGCGAGGAGGATGGCGGCAAGATCAAGGTCAAGGACCATGGCGAGTTCGCCGTCGCCATCGACGGCCCCCTCACCTTCGCCCTGGCCGAGGAGGCCGCCGGCGCCGCCGAGACCAGCGTCCGCAAGGGCGCCCCGCTGCGCAGCGCCGAGGCCAAAGCCGCCCTGACCGTCGGCAAGAAGTTGCGCAAGGCCCGCCTGCTCCTGTCCCGCGGCGAGGAGGCCTGGACGATGAACGCCGACGCCGACCGCTTCGCCTTTGGCGGCTTCGCCCCGCCGGAGGGCGAGCAACTCGAGCCCGCCTCCGCCTTCGAGGAGAAGGCCCTGGCCATGCAGGCGTTCGCCATCTTCCTCGAGGCGGCCTTCCAGCTCTTCCTCGAGCGCATCGCCGGGCCGCGACGCGACGCCGAGCAGAAGCGCATCCGTGCCTGGAGCGAGTCCCGCGACTCCTGCTGAAGGAAGGGATCCAGGCATGGCGCCGTCGCCCATCGCTCCGGATGCCGCGGACTTCGCCGCCCTCTCGCCGGAGCGGGTCGTGGCCGCCGCCGAGGCCGCCCTGGGCCGCCCCTTCACCGGGCTCGCCTCCAGCCTGCCCAGCTACATCAACCGGGTCTACGAGATCCAGGCCCGCGACGGCCAGCGCCTGATCGCCAAGTTCTACCGCCCCGGACGCTGGTCCCGCGCCGCCCTCGCCCAGGAGCACGACTTCATCCGCGACTGCGCCGCCGAGGAGGTTCCCGTCGTCGCCCCCCTTACCCTGGCCGATGGCAAGACCCTCGGTGACGCCGACGGCATTGCCTTCGCCCTCTTCCCCAAGCGCTCCGGGCGCCAGTTCGAGATCTGCGCCGACGACGATTGGCGGCGCATCGGCGGCATCGTCGCCCGCATCCACCTCGCCGGCGGCGAGGATGACGCCCCAGACCGCCTGCGCCTCCATCCCGCCACCAGCACCGAAGCCTTCGTCGGCGAACTGCTCGACAGCCATGCCATGCCCGATGACCAAGCCAAGGCCTTCGGCGACATCTGCGCCGACATCCTCGACGACATTGAGCCCCGCTTCGACGATCTCGAGGAGATCCGCGTCCACGGCGACCTCCACCTCGGCAACCTCCTCCACCGCCCCGACGAGGGACTGATGGTCATCGACTTCGACGACATGATGACCGGCCCGCCCGTCCAGGATCTCTGGCTGCTCCTTCCTGACCACGCCGCCAAGTCTCGGCGAGAAATTCGCCTGCTCCTCGAAGGCTACGGGGCCTTCCGCGACTTCGACCGCTCGACCCTGCCCCTGATCGAAGGCCTGCGCGCCATGCGCCTGATCTACTTCCTCGCCTGGTGCGCCCGCCAGCGCCACGACGTCGGCTTCACCCGCCACTTTCCCGATTGGGGCTCCCGCCCCTTCTGGGCCGCCGAAATCCGCGACCTCCAGCGCCAGGCCGCCATCATCCGTGACGACCTCGCCTGAACGCAGCGCGGCTCGCCCTCGCCCGCGAAATCGACCTGCCTGCGCGCCATGCCGGACGACCAACGCTCGCAATGGTATGCCGGTTTCGCCGAAACCGGCACGGCCCACGACGGCGTCCGACGCCCATCCTGCCGCCACCCCGGGAACGTGGACGGCCGCGTCTCGCTACCGTCGTTCCCTACGGCGCGTCGCCCACTGTGCCGAACGGGTAGGTCGCCAGGCCAACGCCATTGTCCAAGACCAAGTTGTGGGCGACGCCGTGGTCCCAGTCCTTGGGCCATTTGGATGGCATCTGCACGGTGACCTCGCTCGCGCCCGTCAGCGTCTCCATGCAGCTCGCCCCGGCCTTGCCCTTGGCGTCGGCAAACCCGTACGGCTTGACCACCTTGAGCTTCTTGGCCTTGACGGCACCCTTGCTGACGTATTCGAGCCAGACCGATGGCGCCTTCTTGCCAAACCAGTGCCCCGTCAAGGTGATTTCCGCGTCCAAGCCGACCTCGGCGACAGGATCCCCAGCCCCATCGATGACCGCACCTATTTCGGGGGGCATTAGGAAGACGCCATAGCCCAAGGCTTGGTCGAGCTTGATGTCACCCTCGGTGGTCTTCACGTGGGGCGTCGACCAGAGCGGCCAGAGAAGGTTCGCCAGCAGGAAGGTGCGGCAGTCCTCGCCCGCCTTCATGCCCTCCTTGAAGGCCTTCTTGTCATACAGGCAGAGCTTCTTCTTCCACTCGCTGAAGACGGTCTCCGCCGCCTCCCCCTTGGCCAGCTTGGTTACGGCGCCCAAAGCCGCGTTCTTGATCGAGTCCTCGGGAAAAGCCTTGGGGTCGTTGTAGTGGACCCAGGTCTTGGGAGTGCGGGTGAACTCGGTCAGCTGACCACCTTGGCCGTCATCAACGTCGGCGGCGACAAACTCGACCTGGCTGCCCACGGCGGCGAGCTGGCCTTCCATGCGCCAGACCTCGCAGCCGGACGAGAGGTTCCGTGTCCCGGCCACCAGCCGGTTGTCGAAAACCGCAAGGGCAGAGGTGGCCACATTGGCGGGCGTGCCGAAGCCGACGTCATTGGACACCGACCACCCTCCCCGTTCGTGCATCCACAACCAGGAGCCCGTCATCCGCCGGGTGCCGAAATGCAGGAAGCCATGCTGGGCCACCGCATCACAAGCAATGCAGTTCTCGCTCCAGCCGGCATCGTTTTCCATCGTCCAGTCATTGGCGATGGCATCGTAGCGCCAAACCTCGACCCCATTGATGTTCGAGGTCGCCGCATACAGGTTGCTCGAAAAGACCGCCAGGATGGCCGAGGTGTTGCTCACCGAGCCAAAACCGCCATTGGCGACCTGTGCCCAGTCCGTGCCGTCATAGGCCCAGACCTGGCAACCGCCGACCTCGTTCTTGGTGGCCGCCAGCAACTGTCCATCCCACCAGGCCAAGGAGGCAACCTCGACATTGTCGGCGTCACCAAAGCCGTTGGTGTTCACCTGGGCGAGACCGACGCCCGCGACATGCCGCCAGACCTCGCAGCCGGCAACCTCGTTGCGTGTCCCGACATGGAGGGCGTCGTCGAAACCGCCTGCCATGGCCGTTAGGGCCGTGTTGTCCGCATCGCCCACCCCCCCCGTTGACACCACCGTCCAGGCGGCCCCATCATATTGCCACAACTCGCCGCCGCCATCGGCATTTTCCGTGCCCGCATAGAGCACGCCATCCTGCTCGGCCAACGCGCAGACCGCCGTATTGGTGACGCAGCCGAAGCCGGCGCCCAGCAGGTCGCCGCTGGCACCAACCCGCTCAGCCCAGCCGTTCTCGTCGTCATACTCCCAGACCTGACAGCCAATGCCCGAGGCCGTCCCCGCCACCAGGACCTCGCCAAACGGGCACAGGGCCCGGACGGCAACATTGTTGTTCCCGCTCAGCCCATGGGCATCCATGCTGGCCCAGGTCCCGGGCCCGGCATAGCGCCAAGCCTGGCAACCGTTGACCGTGTTCTCAGTGCCCAGATGGAAGACGCCCCCCTCGAAAGCCCCGCAGGGAACGGCGGTGTTGCCGACCAGGCCGAAGCCCGCCGGCAGTTCGTCTCCGGACGGCCCGACCTCCTCGCGGAAATCATCCCCAGCGAAGTTCCATACCTGGCAAGGTTCGCGTAACGCCCCCGATGCCGTGCCGATGAAGACCATCGTGCCGGCGGAGACCATGGACGCCACCCGGGCATTCGTCCCGCCATAGCCGAAGCCGGCCGGATACGCATACGGCTCGACCCCCGTCGGCGCGCCGGGGCCGACCCGCTCCTCGAAGGGTGCCATCTCCGTTGGATCATAGGTCCAGACCTGACACCCGCCGATGACCGTCTCCGTGCCGAGCAGCAGCATGTCGCCGGTGAAGTCATAGGTGGCCATGGAACTGACCGCGACATTCACGGCACCGTCGCCGAAGCCCGCACCCAGCCCCCCCGGTCCCAGCCCGGCCAACGGCCCCATGCGCTCGGTGAAGACCACGCCGGTGAAGTCCCAAAGCTGGCAACCGGTGGTCGTATTGCGCGTTCCCAGAAATAGGACACCGTTGACCGCCGTGCCGTCAACCATCGCCGAGACCTCGACATTGTTGGCGTCGCCCAACCCCGACAGGAGACCGCCACCCGTTGGCGTCGGCCCGACCCACTGGGTCAAGGCGGTGCCGTCATAAGCCCAGACCTGGCAACCGAGGACATTGCGCGTCCCGAAATAGAGGCTGCCGCCAAAGGTGGCCATGGCGGTGACGACGGTGTTGCCGGGCAGGCCGAAGCCGTTGCCCGCCACCCCTCCGGGCCCGATCAGGGGCGCCCAGGCGAGGCCGTTGTACATCCATACCTGGCAGCCGTTGGCGGTGTTTGCCGTGCCAACGAAAAGCTTGCCGTCATAGGCCGCCATGCAGACGGCCGAAGTGTTGTTGGCGCTGCCGAAGCCATCGGGACTGGCCTGGGTCCACGTGCCGCCATCATACGACCAGACCTGGCAGCCCGTGACCGCGCTCGTCGTCCCGAAATAGGTGACGCCGTCGTATCGCGCGCAGCTGGTGAACTCCGTCTGCAGCGACTCGAAGTTGCCGTCGATGCCCCCGCCGAGGCTCAACTCCTCCCAGTCCGCCGCCCAGGTCGCGCCCGCCAGCGACACCATGCCAGCAACCACCCATGATGCGAGATGCTTCGGCTCCATGGCTATCTCCCTTTCCCTGAGGATGATGATTGGACGTTGCGCGTTTCGAATTGTGGTCAAGACGATCTTAAGACCATCTGGCATGGTCAAACGCCCCCACCCCTTATGGCCGGGTGTCAAAGTCGATGACGGCCAGGCCGACGCCGTTGTCCAGCACCAGATGATGGGTGCCGCCAGCAGCCCCGCCGTGGACCCAGCCGGTGGGCAACTTGTCGGGAAGCTGGTAGACCACCCGGCTGGCGCCGCTGGCCGCCTGCATCGCGCTCTTGTCCGGCTTGCCGCTGATGTCGGCATAGGCCAACGGCTTGACCACCTTCAGCTTGAGCATCTTGATGGCCCCGCCGGACGGATACTCCAACCACGCCTTCGGCGGCTTCTTGCCGAAGAAGCTGCCGCGCACAACAATCCGGTCACCGGCCCGGGCGGAGAGGAGGCGGAAGTCGGTGACGCCATCAAACACTCCGGCGATCTGCGGCGGGAAAAGGAAATGGTTCGGGATGTCCGCATCCGCACCCAATTCCTTGCTCGCCAGCCACAGGTCGAACTCCAGCGGCGCCTGCGGATTGGCGATCAGGAAGTCCATCGCCCGGGTGTTGCCCTTGTAGGCCGCCTTGAACGCAGCCTTGTTGTAGAGCGTCACCTTCTTGGTCCATTCGCCGTCGACGGCCGGCAGCGGATTGTCCGCCGTCGGCTTATCCAGGATCTTGACCGTCGCCTTCTTTGGCTTCAGTCCACCCGGATCCTTGATCGGATCAGTGTAGATGCCATAGACCTTGGGCTTGGCTGAGAAAACGTTGCCAGGCAGACCGCCATCCGCCGCGATCGTCCGGGTCTCACGCCCCAGCGCCATGCTGCCGCCAAGGTCGCCCGACAGGATCGGGGTGTCGAATTCCTCGCGGTAGGCATAGTCGTGCACCGTCATCTGCGTGCCGGTGGCATTGACCGTGAGCCGGATCCAGCCGTAGCGGGCCTGGCCACCCACATCCCAGCGCAAGCCGAGATAGCGCTCCGCCGCCCCCAGCCATGGACCGGTGGAGAGGAGGACGCTTTTGCTCGAAAAAGTTCGCATCCAGCCGCTGCCTCCGGTGTGGCTGCTCATGTAGGTGGTCATGATTTGGCGGCGACAGGCGTTGGCCGCACCCGCCTGCCACCCCACCGCGTCCGTGGAAATGAGTCGACCGAAGGACATGGCCTCGACTGACTGGTAGCTCCGAAAAGTAGACCCGCCCGAGGTTGCCCCGAACTCGCCATGCATAGCGATCCGGTTCAGGCTTGAGATCGGGAAGCCAACCATCGCCACCTGGGCCAGTCGCTTGCGGATCCAGATCCGGCGAATGGCCGACGAACCGGTCCCCGACGTGTTGGTGGTCATATTGGTTCCCGGCGCCAGCACCGCCGCATAGACATCGCCCCCGCCGCCATCCAGGTCGAGAACCACCGCGTCACCAGGATTGTAGACTTGATCCGGAGGGTCGGTGTAGATGATGTCGGCCGAGACGTTGGCCCCGGCTAGCACGGCACCGGCCGTGAGCGAGTAGGCGAGCAGGCGGCGGTCAAGGTGGCTGACGGTCATGGCGTCCCCCTTGTTTGGGCCTGGCCGTCCGGTGGGCCGATGGCACGCCGGTAGCCAGGGATTTGGATGAATGCGTCCCGTTCCGTCCGTAGTGTCCGTTATCCACGAAAGAGTTCGCCGTCAGGGCATGGTGTCGAACTCGTAGACCGCGATGCCGACGCCATTGTCGATCACCAGGTCATGAAAGAAACCGACCCCGGCCGGGGTGTGGACCCAGCCGTCAGGAAAAGCATCAGGCACCTGGACGACCAGTTCGCAAATGCCGCTGGCCGGCTGCATCACACTTTTCTCCGGCTTGCCGTTGACGTCCGCGAAGGCCAACGGCTTGACCACCTTGAGCTTGAGCACCTTGATGCCGCTGGCAGTTACATTCTCCAGCCACACCTTCGGTGGCTTCTTGCCGAAGAAGCTGCCGCGGATGGTCAGGCGCGCCCCGGCTTGGGCCCGGTGGATCCGCTTGCCAAGGGCGTCATAGACCCCGTCGATCACCGGCGGATGAAGGATGAGATCCGGAATGTCGACTTCGCCCACCACATCCTTGGAGAGCAGCCGCAGGTCGAAGGCCATGGGGGCAATCGGATTGGCCTGCAGAAAAAGATCGGCAAAGTTTCCCGTCTTGTACCAGGCCTTGAGCGCAGCCTTGTCGTAGAGGGCCACCTTCTTCTTCCACTCGCTGCGGATCCGCCCGAACGGATTGTCGACGGTCGGCTTGTCCAGCACTTTCGCCGTCGCCTTCTTCGGCTTCAGGCCGCCCGGATCCTTGACCGGATCGGTGTAGATCCCGTAGACCCGGGGTTTGCTGGTGAATGGCCCACCGATGACCCCACCGTCGATGGACGTCTCCCGCCCCTCGGCGACGACATCGCCAACGTCCCCCGCAATGATCCCCACGTCAGGAGTGCTCTGGTAGGCAAAGTCATGCAGGGTCATTTGAGTGTAGTTAGTGTCAACGGTGGCCCGGATCCAGCCGTAGCGGGTCTGGCCGGCAATGGTGAATTTGACCCCAAAGAATCCCTCGTTGACCCCACCCCAGACCCCGTTGAAGACCGTGGATTGTGGGGCGGTGTAGGTCCGATTCCAGCCACTGCCCCCGGTATGCAAGGAGGAATAGGTGTTCTTGATGATGCGCGAGCCCACCCCCTGGTAGGCTGCCGTGGACCAGCCACCGACATTGGCCGAGGCCAGGTGACCAAACGGCAAGGCCCCCACAAAGCTGTAGGAATTGAGCGTGCCGGTGGACGTGACGCTGGCCCGGCAATGCGCCCGGAAGGCGTGCTGGCTGCCGCCCGAGGACAGGGGCAGGAGATGGGCGCTGCCGTTGAAGTCGCGCTTGCGGATGCTACGGACGGCCGTGCTGCCCGTGCCGCTGGTGAAGGTGTTGGTGCTGGAAACATGAACCACGTCAAGCCGGAACTCGGCACTCCCCACCCCGTCCATGTCGATGTCGTAGGAGCCCGCCCCCGGAACTAGCACCTGGTCCGGGTCGATGTCGGTGTGTAGGATAGCGGCACTGGCCATGCCGCCAGCCAGCGCGGCCCCGGCGGTGAGGGAATACGTCAGCAGACGACGGTCAAACTGGGCGGTGGCGGTCATGGCAGTCTCCCCTTTTGCTGATGTTGATGCGGCCATCTCCCCGATACAGTCGGCGCAAAAAACGCCTCCGCGTACTTTAAAGGTAAAATTCCGCGCCTGGCGGAAATTGCAAGCGCCGTTCCCGGCGTCCATCGTTTCCCGGGCAAAACCCCACGCGGTGGACCATCCCCGTCCGCGCGGGCGCTCACCGCCACAGCAACATGCAGTCGCCGTAGCTGTAGAAGCGCAGCCCGCGGGCCACCGCCAACCGGTAGGCGGCCAGGACTCGCTCCCGGTCCGCCAGGCAGCAGACCAGCATGAGCAGGGTGCTCCGCGGTAGATGAAAATTGGTGAGCAGCAGGTCGACCACCCGCGGTCGATACGGCGGATGCAGGAAGATGTCCGTCTCCCCCTCCCCAGGGCGAACCAGCCCGCCGGCGTCAGCGCAGGACTCAAGGACGCGAACTACCGTGGTGCCGACGGCAACGATCCGCCCGCCCGCATGGCGGGCCCGGTTGATGGCCACCGCGGTCTCGGACGGCAGGACATAGCGTTCGGTGTGCATGCGATGTTCGCAGAGATCCTCGACCGCGACCGGACGGAACGTCCCCGGCCCGACATGCAGGGTCAACTCGGCAACCTGAACCCCCTTGGCACGCAATCCGTCCAGGACTTCAGGCGTGAAGTGCAGGCCTGCCGTGGGCGCGGCCACCGCCCCGGGATGGCGGGCAAAGACCGTCTGGTAGCGCTCCTGGTCGGACAACTCGTCCTCACGCCGGATATAGGGCGGCAAGGGCATGTGGCCGCAGCGCGCCAGGATCGCATCAACCTCCCCGTCGAACTCGAGGATCGCCTCCTCGGCAACACGGTCGACCAGCCGGCAGGAAACGTCCGTCTCCCCGCCGCCACGGTCCAGCAGGCGAATCCCCGCCCCCCGCCGCACCCGCCGGGCCGGACGCACCAACGCCGCCCACCGGTTGCCGACGTCGCCCTGCGGACGCAACAGCAGCAGCTCAAGGCGGGCGCCGCCCCCCTCCTTGATCCCGAACAGGCGGGCCGGGATCACCCGCGTGTCGTTGAGCACCAGGCAATCGCCGGCGCGCAGATATTCACCGAAATCCCGGAAGCCGCGAAGTTCGCACTCCCCCGTGTCCCGGTTCAACGCCAACATCCGTGCGGCACTGCGCTCCGCAGGCGGATGCTGCGCAATCAGTTCCGCAGGCAGGTCATAGTCGAAGTCTGAGGTCTGCATGATTACCGCACCGCCTGCCCGTCATCTCGACCGGGGAAGCTCTAAATCCCAAACAACATCGACTCCCGACCCCCTACCTCCGACTCCCGTGCCCCAATCCAAAAATCCCCTGCCCCATCGATCACGGGGCGCCGATTACCGATTCCGCACCACGCCCAGGCGTGCAAGTTCCGCACTCCGCATTTCTCCCTGCCCCCTCAGCCTTCAGCCCTCAGCCTTCAGCCTTTAGCCCTCAGCGTCCCTGCCGCATCGCCTCGCGGGCCCGCCGCAGCGTGTCCATCTCCTCCTCGGACAAGGCATTGACCCCCGCGGAGGAGATCTTGTCGAGAATCCGGTCCAGCTCGCGCTGCGAGACCTCCGGCGTCGTCATCGACCACCCGGGCTCGTTGCTACGGACATCATAGAGGCCCGCACGACGGCGGCGCAACGGGTCCCAGGCCAGCTCGCGTCCGGAGGTCGCCTTGAGGTAGAGGTAGCCGCCGACAAAGCCGCCGAGGTGGACAATGTAGGCGACCCCGCCCTCAAGCTTGGAGAACTCCATGAAGACCTCAAGCAATGCATAGACGATCGCGAAGGTGCGCAATTTCATCGGGATGGGCGGGAAGAGGAGCATGATCTGGATGTCCGGGAAGAACATCGCCGCACCGACGATCACCCCGAAGAGGGCCCCGCTGGCGCCGATGCAGGCGACCGGCGAGTTCCAGTTGGCGAGCAGCCAGAACCCAGCCCCCACCAGGCCACTGATCAGGTAGAGCATCATGAAGCGGGCGCTGCCGATGCGCTTCTCCAGCAGGGAGCCGAAGAGGTAGAGGCCCCACATGTTGAAGGCCAAATGCCAGAAGTCGCCGTGCAGGAACATGCTGCCGATCAAACGGTACGCCTGCCCCTGGCGAACCGCCGGAGAGATCAGGGCCAGCCGCTCGAAAAGGCTGGGGTCGTGGCGCGACAGGAAGAACATCACCACATTCAGGATGATCAGCATGACCAGGAAGCTGGGCATGGCGGCGCGACGCGGCGGCCGTTGCCGGAACGGCGCCTCGGAATAGCGCATGTAGTCGCGGTCGTTGAGCATCGGGCAAGGCCTTCCGTGTATCTGCCAGACCCGGTAAGGTAGGGCACATGCAGGGTTTTGCAATCGCCCCCGCCCTCATGTCGCGTCAGCACGACAGGAGAAGCGCCAGCACCTGCTCTGCAGCATCCGGACGCGCCAGACCGCGTGCCTCGCGCCCTCGCGCCCGCCAAGCCTCGGGATCGGCCAGCCAACGCGCCACATGCCCCGCCATCGTCTCCGCCGTGCAGTCGGCGTCGGCCACCAGTTCGGCGGCCCCGGTTGCCACGAACTGCGCCGCATTGTCATCCTGGTGACGGTCCGTAGCATAAGGAAAGGGCACCAGGATCGCGCCGCGACCGAACAACGCCAGCTCGGCCAGGGTGCTCCCCCCGGCTCGGCTGACCACCAGGTCGGCCAGCCCATAGAGCAAAGCCATGTCCTCCCACCCGGACAACGCCAGGGTCGGCAGGGAAATCTCCGCATAGGCCGCACGCACCGCCTCGACGGACGCCGCCCCGGCCAGATGAATCACCTGAAACGGAATCCCCTTGGCCGACGCCTGCCGCACGGCCGCCGGCAAGGCCTGGTTGAGGGTTCGCGCCCCTTGGCTGCCCCCGAACACCAGCAAGGTCGGCAGCTCCGGCCGCAGGGAGGCCTTCCCCGCCAGGTTGATCGCCGCTGCCAGCGCCGCACGGTCGGGAAGCGGACGGCGCAGCTCCGGCCTCAGCGGCATGCCAACCACCGTCCATGGACAGCGCAGCCGTCCCGCATTGACCGGCTCGAAGGCAATGCCGAGATGACGCGCCCAGCGGCTCAGAAAAAGGTTCGCCTTGCCGATGCGCGCATTGCCCTCATGAAGCATTACCGGAATCCCCAGGGAGGCCGCCGCCAGGACCGCCGGCACCGCATTGAAGCTGCCCATGGCCAGCAGCAGCGTGGCGCCGGACCGGCGAAGTTCGCCGCGATGACGGCCAACGGCCCCCGCCAGGCGCACCGCAAAGCACGCCTTCCCCGCCACCCCCACCGGTGCCCGCAAGGCTGGCAGCACCCGCGCCGCAATCCCATGCCCGCCCGCCAGGCGCCCCTGGTCTTCCGCCGCCCGCCCCGTCAGCAGCAGACTCGCCGCCACCCCCTGCGACATTGCCGCCCGGGCCACGCTCAGCCCCGGATAAAAGTGCCCGCCCGTCCCGCCACAGGCCACGACCAGTTTCGCCTTATCGCTCATCCCGCGCTCCCGTCGCCCGGCCGATCATTCCCCGCCTTCGCCCTCGCCACCCCCCGCTCGCCCCATCCGGACCTGACGCCCCGCCACCGCATCCTCCGGCACCGGAACCCCGGCATCCATGGCAATGCTCATCAGCAGCCCCACCGCCACGAAGCACATCATCAAATTGCTGCCGCCGTAGCTGAGAAACGGGGCCGGCATCCCCTTGGTCGGCAATGCCCCGGAAACCACCCCCAGGTTGATCATCGCCTGCAGGGCCAACAGCAGGGTCAACCCAAAGCCCAGCAGCATCCCCGCCCGGTCCGCGGCACCAACGCTGATCGCAATGCCCAGCGCAAAGACCAAGGCATAGCCCAGCAGCAGCACCAGAATCGCCACCAAGCCCAACTCCTCGCCGACAATCGCCACGATGAAGTCGGTGTGCGCCTCAGGCAGGTAGAGCGCCTTCATCCGGCTCTGGGCAAAACCCAGCCCAAACCAGCTCCCAGAACCCAACGCCAACATCGAGTTCCAGAGCTGATAGGCAATGTCCTGCTGGTACTTCTCCGGCTCCAGGAACGAGACCACCCGCGCCCAACGCACCGGACTGAGCCACTTCAGGCACAGCACCAGCGGCGGAACCGCCAGCGGCATCCAGATCAGGTAGCGCAAACGAAGGCCCGCCGCAAACAGCACCCCGACCGCCGTGACCACCAGCAGCACCGTCGTGCCCAGGTCGCGCCCCGCCAGCACCAGCCCCAAGACCACCCCCACCGCCACCAGCGACGGCCACTGCCTTTCGGCAAGCAGTCGCCGCCCCCGCGGACGCAGCGCCGCATGCCGCGCCAGGCACAGCACCACCGCCAGCTTCGCCAGCTCCGAAGGCTGGATGTTCGCCCCCATGAACAGCGGAATCCAGCGGTGCGCCCCCTTGATGCCCGGACAAAACAACGCCACCACCAGCAGCACCGCGCTCAGTCCCATCAACGGATAGGCCAACGCCAAGCTGCGCCGATAGCCCACGAAATACACCGCCCCCGCCGCCATCACCCCCAGCCCCGCCCACAGGCTCTGCTTCAGGAACAACGTCTCCCCCGCGCCAAACCCGAACGACGTCGAATACAGCATCGTCAGCCCGAAGAACATCAGCGCCATCACCACCACCCCCAGGGAAATGGCCGTGCGCAAGGACGGCATCCGCGCGTCCGGCACCCGCTCCTTCGTCCAGTTCGTGAAGCGCAAGCCCGTCATCGCACCAGGAGTCATCGCCGTCCTGCCCGCAGATTTGTGCCCCGTACTCGACCCCAGCCCGCCCCGCGAAAACCACCCCAGGCTAGTTCTCGAACAGCTCCTCGTCGAAGCGGTGCTTGTTCTTCTGCCACCAGGCCAGGGCCTCGTCATAGGTCTCGAACTCCTCCGAGACAAAGTAGTCCAGCGTCCACTTCACCTCGTCGACGATCTCCGGATCCGGATCGCTCAGGCCGCGGATCAGGATCTCGAAGGCCCGGTGCGAGGGGTTGAACGAGATCAT
>CAZBDL010000015.1:0-18287 GCA_964490525.1 uncultured Victivallales bacterium
GTCGGCCATCTCTCGGCCTATGCCCTCACCCGCGAAGAGGGCACCCGCCTCGCCCGCCGCTGCCGCCGCACCGGCGAGGCACCCCCCGACGACGACCTGCTCGCGGACATGTGGCACCTGGCCGGCGAACGGCTCGCCACCGCCGGCCTCGAGCGCTACGAGATCTCCAACTATGCCCGGCCCGGCGAGGAATGCCGCCACAACCAGGCCGTCTGGCACGGCGAACCCCACCTGGGCATCGGCCCGGCCGCCGCCGCCTTCGACGGCGAGACCCGCTGGTCACACCCAGCCAACCTTGCCCAATGGCTTAGCGGCACCCCGCCCCGTGAAGACCGCCTCTCCCGTTGCTCCCGGGCCCGCGAGATCCTCGCCTTCGGCCTGCGCACCGCCGAGGGCTGGGACGAGCAACGCTGCCGCCAGGCCACCGGCCGTGCCTGGCATGCCTGGCAAGATCGCCTCCAGCCCCTCATCGAGGCCGGGCTCCTGGCTGTCGACGGCCCCCGCCTCCAGCCCACCATGCGCGGCCTCCTGCTTTGGGACAGCATCGCCGAGGCCGTCATCTGAGCAGGCAGGCCCCCGCGACAATCACCCCCTCAGCGCCGCCGCTTGCCGAACTCCAGGTTGCCCATCTGATAGCTTTCGTAGCTGCGGCAGTTGGGACAGCGCCATTCCCGCATGTGCCGCGCCAGCTCTTCCTTCTTGCTCATGGAGCCCGGGGCAATGTGGCTGAGCACCAGGGGATATTCGTAGTCGCAGTCGGCACACTTCCAGACAAAGCCCACCTTCCCCCCGCATTTCGGGCAGCGCTCGCGGTGGATCCGCGCCACCTCGACCTCGCACAACCCGGCAAAGCCACAGGCATGGCACATGACCGGCCGCAGCTCGGTCTCGCGCCCCGAACGCAGCGCCATGGTCCAGGCCAGGCCCAGGAGCAGGAACAGCACCAGCACCAGCCACACCCCGTTGCGACGCTGCCGCAGCCAATCGCGGAAGAGCGCGATCCGCCCCTTCTCCTTGCCCCTGGCCATGCCCGCGTCCTCCTCTCCATCTTCCGTGGCAGAAATGATAGCCCCAACGTGTCAATTTTGCGAATCCCGCGGCGGCATCCTCCGGAAAATGCCGACACCGCCTTCCGCCGTCAGCCCGATCCCCTGCCGCCTGGCCTTCTGGCATGGACTGTGCTAGTGTATGGGTGGCAGGGTGGGCCAACGTCCACCACCAGCCAGGCAAATGGAGGCGCATCATGAAGTCCACTCGCTTCGGCATGCCAGGGAAGACCGGATCCCGCCGTCGTCGCCGACGGCCCGGATTCTTGGCCTTCACGCTGATCGAGCTGATGGTGACAATTGCCATCATCGGCATCCTGGCGGCGATCCTCCTGCCGGTGCTGCGCCGGGCCATGGAATACGCCCGTGAAGTCTATTGCATGAACAACCTCCGGCAGATCGCCCTCGGCTACCACCAGTACATGAACGACCACATGACCAAGACCCCGATCCCTGAGAGCGGCTTCTTCCTCGACGACCTCTCCCTGTCGCTGCCCTATGTGAAGATGCTTGATGTGTATAGTTGCCCGAGCACGGGCTCGGCCCCCTACGGATCCCCGGCGGACATGGCGGATGGCGGCGACTACATGGCGACCATCTTCGAGAAGTGGGAGGACATCGAGCTGGCGGTCAGCCAGTGGAACAATGGCCATGGCAACAGCATCTACGGCCTCGACCCAAGCAATCCGGCCTTCGTCAAGATGGGCGGCATCGCCCTGCTCGCCGCCGCCGAGAACGGCGTCATCTACGAGAACAACCCCAGCAACCACTTCAAGGGATTCCGCAACGTCCTCTACGTGCAGGACCTGCACTACGAGAAGGCGCACGAATCCGAGGGGCGCCTATTCCTGCGCCTCGTTCCCGGGAGCATGTGCGGACGCCGCCTCGAGAAGTTCTGGTAGGCGCAGCGCTCCAGCAGGCATGAAAGCCGCCCCCCCCTTCCCCTGCTCACGCCTCCGGAGCAGGCTCGTCCTTGCCCAGGTCGCAAAGGCGGCAGTGGCGACAGTCGAGGTGGGCGGGTGCCGTGAACACCTTGCCCTGACGCTCAACCCGCCACTGGTTGTAGCGGTTCATCCCCGCCAGGAACAGGCCGAGGAAGATGAAGGCCCCAGCCGCCGAGGTCGGCAGCATGAAGTCGGTGCCCCAGCCGGCAATGACCTTGACCTCGAACAGCGAGCCCGTGCTCAGGAACTCGCGGGTCCCGCCCAGCGCCGCCAGGGCCAGGGTGAAACCCACCCCCATGCCCAGCCCGTCAAACGCCGAGGCGACCACGCCGTTCTTCGAGGCGAAGGCCTCCGCCCGCCCCAGCACGATGCAGTTGACCACGATCAGCGGAATGAAGATGCCCAGCGCCTCGTACAGGGCCGACGGCGCATACGCCTGCATGAGCAGGTCAACCACCGTCACGAAGGTCGCGATCACCACGATGTAGCAGGGAATCCGCACCTTCTTCGGCACCAGGGTGCGGATCAGCGAGATGGTGACATTGCTGCCCAGTAGCACGAAGACCGTCGCCGCCCCCATGCCCAGGCCCTTGACGGCGCTCGAGGTGACCGCCAGCGTCGGGCACATCCCCAGCACCAGCACCAGCACCGGATTCTCCTTCCAGATGCCCTTGACGAATTCGCGCCAGAGATTCATCGGACCACCTCCCTTGCTGTTGCGCCATCGGACGGCGCGGCCGCCGCGCCCGCCAGCAATGCCTCGCGATGCGTCGCAAAGGCCTGCGCCAGGCGGCTCACCGCATCGGTCACGGCCCGCGTGCTGACCGTTGCCCCGGTGATCTGGTCGATGTCGCCGCCATCCTTGCGGACCGTCCATGGGGCGGCGGCGCAGGCCCGGCCCGTGAACTGGTCGAGGACGGGATTCGGGGGCAGCCCCTCCTCGGGCTTCGCCCCGCCCAGCACATCGGCCAGCGTCTTCTGGCGCCGGCGGTCGGTGACCACCGTCCCCAGCCCGGGCGTCTCCTTCTGCTCGGTGACGATGACCGTGACGATCCGGCCCTGCGGATCAAGGCTGGCCATGACCTTCACCGCCCCGCCATAGCCAAGCGGGCTGGCGGCGGTTCCCGCGAAGCCCACCGGCACGCCCCCCAGAGTGGCCGGATAGAAGACGATCCCGGGGTCGTCGGGCGACGGCATCGCCATCGCCGCCGGATCGTTGTCGAAGGTCGGCAGCACCTGGCGCAGCGCATCGGTCACCTTCGCCGCCTGCACCCCGGCAATCTGCTCCTTGGTCAGGCCAGCGGTGAAGGCCAGTACGCAGGCCGACAAGGCGGCCGCCGCCGCCAAAAACAATCCCAGCCTCAGTGGATGGTCGGTCGCCGTAGACATGTTTGCTCCCGGATATGGGTGGGGGGATGGACAGGGGGCAGGGATCAGGGATCAGGGGTCAGGGGTCAGTAATCAGTAATCGGTAATCGGTAATCGGTAATCTGTAATTGGTGGTCGGTGGGCGGTGGGTAGTGGGCGGTAATCGGTGATCGGTGATCAGTGATCGGTGAAGAAACAGGATTCGGAGGCTTCTTCTCGCACGCACCATGGGGATGGGGCGCAGAATTGGTCCGCCTTGTCCATCATGGATTGGAGCATGCGGCCGATGCGCTCAAGTTCATCAATCAGTTCGTCTCGCACCGTTTTGGACAGATACTCGCAATCCAGCGCCGTATCGATCCAGTGTTGTGTTTCCATTTGTTCGCCATCGGCGTCGGACAACTTGCTCGCAAAGTGCTTTACGTATTTGCGCTTGGCCCAGGCCTCCGCGATTTGTGCGCCTATCGAACGCGATGAGCGGCGGGCCTGGTCGGTCAGCGCATAGCGTTCCTCCTGGGGGAACTGCCGGGACACGACGAAGAGTCTCCTCGAGACCGACTGGGCCATCCGG
This sequence comes from uncultured Victivallales bacterium, assembly GCA_964490525.1. Classification (GTDB taxonomy): domain Bacteria; phylum Verrucomicrobiota; class Lentisphaeria; order Victivallales; family CAZBDL01; genus CAZBDL01. The sequence continues at coordinate 3,930 of CAZBDL010000015.1, forward strand.
GAGACATTCAGGTCCCTGTAGCTCTTAGCATGTTCCATATGACCAACACCTTCATCTTCACCGATCACCGATCACCGATCACCGATCACCGATCACCGATCACTGCTCACCGATCACCGATCACCGATCACCGACCACTGACCACCGACCACCGATCACCGATCACCGACCACTGATCACTGGTCACTTCCCCTCCACCCTCCGTCCGAACGGCTGGTGGGCCGTGTAGCGGTCGATCAACGGGGTCAATGCGTTCATGATCAGGATCGAGAAGCTGACGCCCTCCGGGTAGTTGCCCCAGATCCGGATCAAACTGGTGATCAGGCCGCAGCCAATCCCAAAGACCAGGGCGCCGAGGGGGCTCATCGGCGAGGTCACCATGTCGGTGGCCATGAAGAATGCCCCGAGGAACAGACCGCCAGCGACCAGGTGGAAGACCGGCGGACCGGTCATCGCCGGATTGGCCGCATGGACGATGGCGGTAAAGACCAGGACGGTGCCGATGAAGGCGACCGGCACCTGCCAGCGGATCAGCTTCAGGGCAATCAGCGCCAGCCCGCCGAGGAGCAGCGCCGCCGCCGAGGTCTCGCCCAGGCAGCCCCCGACGTTGCCGATGAAGTAGTCGGCGATGTGGCTGCCCCCGGTCACCTGCGCCGACAGCGGCGGCAGGTCCAGCGGCGTCGCCGTCGTCACCGCGTCCGGAAAGAACACCCCGGGCGTCGGCGCCACCCAGGTCGTCATCGCCTTCGGGAAGCCGATCAGCAGCCCGACCCGCGCCACCAGCGCCGGGTTGAACGGGTTGTAGCCGATGCCCCCGTAGAGCTGCTTCGCCAGCACGATCGCCAGCACCGCGCCAATCACGCAGATCCACCAGGGCACCCCCGCCGACAGGTTCATCCCCAGCAGCACCCCGGTCAGCGCCGCACTGCCGTCCTGCCAGCACTTCGGCCGCCCCATGATCCGGCCCATGATCATCTCGATGACCACGCACGAGACCGTGCACAGCACCAGCACTCGCAGCGCGTCGATCCCAAAGAACCACAGGCTCGCCGCGCACGCCGGCAGCAGCGCCAGCAGCACCAGCAGCATGATCCGCCGGATGCTCCCGCCGTCATGCACATGCGGCGAGGCGCTCACCAGCAGCGTTTCCGTGCGCGGCAGCCGCACCGGCGGCGTCTCCGAATCCGACATCTTGGTTTCTTCCGTCATGGTTGTCCATCCATATCTGTCATCTGCCATCTGAAATCTGCAATCTGCCATCTGCCATCCTATTTTCCCTGGCGCTTGCGGCGGAGGGCGGCGACTTCGGCCTTGGCGCGCTTGAAGTGCTGGGTCAGCGGGCGGCGCGAGGGGCAGACATAGGCGCAGGAGCCGCATTCCATGCAGTCCATGACGTTGGCCTCCTCGGCGAGATCGTAGCGTTCGGCCTCGGCCATGACGCTGAGCGGCCCGGCCATCAGGGCCATCGGGCAGGCGTCGACGCAGCGGCCGCAGCGGATGCAGGGGTCGGAGACGAACTGGGAAACCTCGTCGCGGGCGAGCAGGAGGATGCCGGAGGTGCTCTTCATCACCGGGACATCGAGGCTGTAGACCGCGAGCCCCATCATCGGGCCGCCGAGGATGAGCTTGGAGGGCTCCTCAGTGACGCCGCCCGCCAGCGCGAGGGCCTTGGCCAGGGGCGTGCCGAGGCGCAGGCGCCAGTTGCCGGGGCGGACGACCGGGCGGCCGGTGATGGTGGTGGCGCGCTCGATCAGGGGCTCGCCACGGAGCACGGCGGCCGCGGCGGCGGCGGCGGTGCCGACGTTCTGCACGACGCAGCCGGCATCCATCGGCAGGCCCCCGGCGGGCACCTTGCGCCCGGTCAGCGCATAGATGAGCTGCTTCTCCGCGCCCTGCGGATAGCGCACGTGCAGGGGGGCGACGCGGACGCCGAACTCGGCGGCGCGGGCGGCGAGGACGCGGACGGCATCCGGCTTGTTGTCCTCGATGCCGATCCAGGTCTCCTTGACGCCGAGGACCTTGGCGAAGATCGCCGCTCCGGCGAGGATGTCTTCGGCCGCCTCGAGCATCAGGCGATGGTCAGCGGTGAGATAGGGCTCGCACTCGGCGCCGTTGAGGATCAGGACGTCGATCTTCTTGTCCGGCGGCGGCGAGAGCTTGACGTGGGTCGGGAAGGCGGCCCCGCCCATGCCGACCAGGCCGGCGTCGCGGATGCGGTCACGCAAGGCGGCGGGATCTGCGCCAGGGCCGTCGGGCATCGGCGCCAGCCCCGAGTCGAAGGTGTCCTGGCCATCCGCCTCGATGACAAAGGCGGGCGCGGGCACCCCGAACGGCCCGGGCACGTCCTCGATCGCGGCGACCTTGCCGCTGGTCGGGGCATGCACCGGCACGGAGACGAAGCCGCCGGGCTCGGCGAGGCGCTGGCCCTTCTTGACCAGATCGCCAGCCTTCACCACCGGCTTGGGCGGCGCGCCGATGTTCTGCTGGAGCATGACGGTGTAGCGCGCGAACAGGGGTGCGGGCTGGATGGCGGCGGCGGCGGTCAGCGCCTTGCCCTCGGCGGGGTGGACGCCGCCACGGAAGAAGCATTGCCGGAAGGTATCGAGGGAATGGCTCATGCGGCAGCCTCCGCGTTGGCTTCGGCCGGGGCTTCGCCGCCCGGCGGGGTGTGCAGGCAACCGGTCGGACAGCCCGCCTTCGTCACCAGGTCGGGACCGGCCGGCTCGGGATGGGTGTAGTTGGTGCGGGCCAGGAAGCCCTCCATGGCCATCTGGCCCTCCGCGGCCGCCTTCACGCACTTGCGGCAGCCGATGCAGGCGACCTGGCAGACCTTGCGCTTGGCCGGGCCCTTCTCCGGGGAATTGCAATAGACATGCACGGTGTACTTGGCGGGCACCATGCGGATCAGGGTGCGCGGGCAGGTGGCGACGCACTTGCGGCAACCGACGCAGATCTCGGGATGGACCACCGCCAGGCCGGCCGCCGTCATCTCGATCGCCCCGAACGGACAGGCCCGGGCGCAACTGCCCAGCCCGAGGCAACCGTAGCGGCACCCCTTGGCCCCGCCCGCCACCAGGGCGGCGGACCGGCAGTCGCTGACGCCATTGTACTGCGCCGCGAACGTCGCACGCTCACGGTCGCCGCCGCAGAGCACCACCGCCACCATCTTTTCGCTCTCGCCCGCCGCCAGCCCGAGGAAGGCGGCGATCTCCTGGCGCGCTGCGGCCGGGCACACCGGACACTGGGTGACCTCCGCCTTGCCCATCACCACCGCCTGTGCGAAATCCGCACAGCCCGCAAAGCCGCACCCGCCGCAGTTCGCCCCCGGCAGCAGTTCGGCGACCCGCTCGATGCGCGGATCCACCGCCACCGCAAAGAATTTCGCCGTCAGCCCGATCACCACCCCAAGCAACAGGCCCAGGGCGGCGATCAGCAGCCCCGCCGCGACGATCGTCGGAATCATCGGCTCAACCTCGGTATTAGGGAGTTCGCATCACCAGATGAACGCTCAACATTCAACGCGCAACGTTCAACACTCAACCTACAACGCGCATGGAAATCCGTCCGGCCAGGCCCCAGGAAAAGCCTGCAGCGCATCACTTCACCAGCCCCGAAAAGCCGAGGAAGGCCATCGCCAGGATGCCGGCGGTGACCAAGGCGATCGCCGTACCTTCAAAGGCCTTCGGCATCTTGGCCAGCTCCAGGCGCTCGCGGATGCTCGAGAAGAGCACCAGCGCCAGCGAGAAGCCGAGCGCCGCGCAGAAGCCGTAGACCGTCGCCGGCAGGATGCCGCGCGCCGCTTTGGCATTGATCAGCGCCACGCCGAGGACCGCGCAGTTCGTGGTGATCAGCGGCAGGTAGATGCCCAACGCCTGATACAGCGGCGGACTGAACTTCTGCAGCAGGATCTCGACGATCTGCACCAGCCCGGCAATCACCACGATGAACACCAGCGTCTGCAGGAAGCCCAGGTCCAGGCCCGTGGCCCGGGCCAACGCCGAATCCGGCCCGAGGAGAAAATGCTCGATCAGCGCCGTCACCAGCGAGGCCAGCGTCATCACGAAGACCACCGCCCCGGACATCCCCAGCGCCGTGCTCAGCTTCTTCGACACCCCCAGGAACGGGCAGATGCCAAGGAACTTGCTCAGCACCACGTTGTTGACCAGGATCGCCCCGATCGTCAGGCTCAGCCACTCGCTCGCCATGGCAGGACTCCCACGCTGGTTGCAGGTCGCGGGTTGCGGATCACGCTCGGCATGGCCCCGCCGGACGGGGCCGCAGGTGGCCCGCTTGGCGCTCCGGCATGGGCACGCAAAAACCGTGCGCACGGAAGACAAGGACTATAGGCAAGAAGGGGCAAAAGTCAACGGCCGGGGGGAGCGTCCCCTGAACTGGCAAAAGGGCCGAGGTCGAGGCATGGTAACAGACAGGGTTGACAGAGGCGCGCGCCCGCGCCAAATGAATTGATCTGGAGCGAATGCGCGGCGATGAAAACGAAGCAGGAGGGACGGCATATGGGCATCCGGCCGAGCAATGTCATCTGGATCACCACCGACCATATGCGGTACGACGTTCTCGGCGCAAACGGGCATCCGTCAGCCTTCACCCCCAACCTCGACAGGCTCTTCAGGAATGGGGTGTCTTTCGACAATTGCTTCTGCCAGAATCCATTATGCATGCCCAGCCGCTGCTCCTTCATGACCGGTCTGTATCCGCCGCAGACACAGGTCACCAACAACGGCCGTGACCTGAGGCCGGACTTTTCCCCGACCGCGCCGGAGGTCTTCCGCAACGCCGGGTTCCAGACCGCGCAGATCGGCAAGCTCCATTTCCAGTCGCACGAGGACTGCGACCTCGATCCGCGACCGCGGCACAGCTATGGATTCGACGTCTTCTGGCAGGCCGAGGAGCCGGGCCCCTACGAGGATGCCTACCTGAAATGGCTGCGTGGCGAGCATCCCGGCCTGGTTGATCTGTTCAGGGTTCCCCGCAGCAACTCGCCGCACAGGATCGCAGGCGAGTCCTGCACGGTGCTCAACGCCCCGTGGCAGGCGAGCTTCAGTGGCTGGGTCGCCGAGCAGACCTCCCGATACCTGTCCGGACATTTCGGCCAGCGAACCGATAACCAGTTCATCCACATGGGGTTCTATGCCCCCCATCCACCCCTCAACCCGACGGCGGACATGTTCGCGCCCTACAAGGACATCGTCATCCCTGCGGCGAGGATCCACGACAACGAGGGCGACGACAAGCCGGAGATGCTCAAACGCTGGCTCGACCAGGCCGATCCCGGGCGAGCGGATGAATACCGAAGGCACTTCCTGGCCATGGTCACGGGCGTGGACTTCGCCGTCGGGCAACTCGTCGCCACGCTCACGCAGATCGGCGCCTTGGAGGACACCCTGATCGTCTTCTCCGCGGACCACGGCGACATGTGCGGCGACCACGGCATCTACGGGAAAGGACACCACTTCTACGACGAGGTCATGCATCTGCCCCTGGCCTTGCATTGGCCGAGGGGACTGGGCACCGCGGAAAGGCGGGTGAAAGGCCTCTTCGAGATGGTGGACCTGCTGCCGACGCTGATGGGCCTGTGCGGCCTTCCGGCGCACCCTGCGATGGCCGGGAAATCGTGTTCCGAGGCGCTCCTTGAGAACCGCGAGCCCGAAGGGCGTGAAAGCGTGTTTGCCTATCATGACCCGGGGCATGTCATGGTCCGGACGGAGGCCGGCAAGTACATACGCTTCGCCGACGGCGGCGAGGTGCTCTATGACTTCGCCGACCGCGAAGCCGAACGGGTGAACCACGCCCTGGATCCCGCCTGCAAAAAGCAGCTCGACCACATGCGCGGGCTGGCCATGGCCAGGATCCTCGAGGCGACCCGCTCCCCGGGAAAGCCTATGTACAGGTATTAGCCCAAGGCCCAATGCCGTCTTGTTGCCGAAGCTCCACCGGCCTTCGCCGCCCGCCACCTTGGGCTCAGGGAGAGGGTTCGCCCGCAGGCAGCGACAGCTCGGCCGTGACCGGGTAGTGGTCCGACGGATACCGCTCCTCCCCGGGGATCCGGTCGCGCACGATGTCGGCCGCCAGGACCTTCCCCCCCGGCGACACCAGGATGAAATCGATCTTCGCCATCCCCGCGTCGCCGCGGAAGCCGTGAAACGTGCCCACCTGCTGCGCGTCGGAATGCAAGGCGCGAAAGGTGTCGACCAGCGCGATCGGGGAATCGGCCTCCTGCCCGGTCAGGTGGCGCATCGCATACGAGGCCTCACCCGCGTTGAAGTCGCCCATGACGATGACCGGTTCCGCGCTCCGGCGCGCGACGATGCGGCGCCCCAGCAGTTCGGCGCTCTTGCGCCGCGCGGGCTCCGACTGATGGTCGAAATGCGCATTGAAAACGTACAGGCCGCGACCGCTCTTCTCGTCGATGAAGCGCGCCCAGACAACCATCCGCGGGATGCCATTGTCCCAGGTGGCCGAGCCCGCCGTTTCCGGCGTGTCCGAGAGCCAGAACCAGCCCGACTGGGCGGGGTCGATCCGCCATCGCTCGTGCCGATAGAGAATCGGCGTGGATTCGCCCCCTTCGGGATCGGCCTCGCGTGAGCGCCCCAACGGGCGATACTCAGGCAATGCCTTCAGCAGGTCGGCAACCTGATGGGGCAAGCCCTCCTGGATGCCAATGAAGTCGCCGGCGAAACGGCGCATCACCTCGGCGGCCGCGTCGCGCCGCGGCGCCCAGCGGTTTGGCCCGTCGTCGCGGCTGTCGACGCGAATGTTGAACGTCATGGCCTTGACGGCCAGCGGAGCGAATCTGCCATTCCGCATGCTGATCTTGGTGCCCTTGGCCGGATCGTCGGCCCGGGCGACATCGGATCGTGCCATGACCGCCCCGCAGGCCAGCAGCAGCACGGCGGAGCCAAGCCTGCTTTTCGAACTCACCGCCAGGTCCTCTCGTGTTGCCACTTGCCACGCCAGGTCAACGATACCCTCGGCGGGGCGCTTGTCAATGCACCGGGACGCGAGGTGGCTCAACGGCCGACCGGCGCAAGGGCGGGGGCATGGCGATGTCGCGGCTCGCGCATGACGAGGAGGAAGCCGAGGGCGAGGGCCATGAGGAGGATGCTCAGCAGGGCTGCCGGGACGATGCCGCCATGGCGCGCGGCCAAGGCGCTGACCAGCCAGGCCCCGAGCATGCCGGGAATCGCGAAGGCCGTCATGATGCCCGTGTAGACATGCGGCCGCTCGTCCGTCGCCAGGTCGGTGAGCATGGTCAGGTTGCCGATGCCGTTGCCGGTGACGGCCGCGCCATAGAGGAAGAACATGGCCAGGAAGGCCATCTCGCCCCGTCCCGCCACGGCCATGACCCCGACCAGGATGAAGAGCAGACTGGTGAACGTGAGGACGCGTCGTCCGCCGTGGCGGTCGCCGAGGCGCGCGAAGACCAGGTTGCCGGCGATGAAGCCGACCATCTGGACGCCGAGGAGGACGCCGACATAGGCGTCGGGCTTGCCGAGGGCGTGGAGGACATGCAGCGCCAGGAAGGGGGCGATGACGAAGAAGCCGCAGCCGAAGAAGCGCGAGGCGAGATGAAGGCGGAGCTGGCCATCGTGCGCGATGATCGCCCCCATCTCGGCGAAGCTGCCGAGGAAGCCGGAGGCGGGGGGGGAGCCGGGGGGCGGGGGCGGGCGCGGCGCTTCAGGAGGCTCCTCGATCCGCCAGAAGGCGACCAGGGAGAGGCCCAGCAGGAGGAAGGCGGCGAAGTGGAGGATGGCGAAGCCGGTCGTGCCCGGGAAATGCCGCAGGACGAGCTTGACCAGGACGCCGGCGCCGATGCCAATGACCGCCGAGCCCAGGTAGCGGTAGGCGAAGACCGAGGCCCGCCGGTCCCGCGGGATGACCCGGGTGAGCAGCCGCACCCAGGCGCCAAAGCTCGACCCCCCGATCAGGCCGCAGACAAACGGGGCCAACACCACCAGGCAGAGGTTCAGCGACGTCCAGCCGGGCAGCAGGAACAGGGTCGCCGCAGCCATCAGGAAGGGCAGGCGTTGGAGCACTCCGGTGACGAGCAGGAACGGGCGCACCTGCGGCATCCGCCCGACCGCATGCACCGAGAAGACCACCGGCAGATTGAAGCCGACCAGCAGGATGATCGGGGCCATCGTCACCACCCAGGCCGGGCCGCCAAGCTGCATCATCATCGCCGGCAACACCGTCTCGGCGGCGACAAACTGCAGCCCGCCCATGAACAGCGCCCCGTCCAGCACCTGGAGACGATAGTTGTCGCGGGACATCGGAATCACACCTTGCCCCGGCATGCCGGGAAATGCTCAACGTTCACGTGCCGCAATGCATTCCTTGGGCGTTACGCGTTCAGCGTTGAACGTTGGCTGTTGCCATGCCCGCCATGGCCCCCTACATCAAAGACGGGGCGGTCGCCGGATCGAGCTCCTGGATCACGGTGGGCAGGCCGATGCGGTCGAGGATGGCGAGGAAGGGGTCGGGATCCAGCTCCTCGACGTTGACCATCGTGCGCGGATTCCAGACCTCCTGGGCGACGAGCATGGCGGCGGCCACCGGCGGCACCCCGGCCGTGTAGCTGATCGCCTGCGACTCGACCTCCTGGTAGCATTCCCGATGGTCGCAGGAATTGTAGATGAAGAGGACGCGCGGCCGGCCATCCTTCGTGCCCTTGACCAAGTTGCCGATGCAGGTCTTGCCGGTGTAGCCCGGAGCCAACGACTTCGGGTCGGGCAGCAGCGCCTTGACGACCTTCAGCGGGACCACCGTGGAGCCGTCGTCCAGCGTCACCGGCTCGTGCGAGAGCAGGCCAAGCTTGGTGAGCACCGTGAAGACGTTGATGTAGTGGTCGCCGAAGCCCATCCAGAAGCGGATCGTGTTGGCGTCGATGTTCTTCGACAGCGAGTGCAGCTCGTCATGCCCGTTCAGGTAGATCGGCCGCTCGCCGACCACCGGAAAGTCGTAGACCCGCTTCACCGCATGCATCGGGTACTGCCGCCACTGCCGGTCGATCCAGGTCCAGACCTTGACGAACTCGCGGAAGTTGATCTCCGGATCGAAGTTGGTGGCGAAGTACTTGCCGTGGTCGCCGGCGTTCACGTCCATGATGTCGATCGTGTCGATCGTGTCGAAGTGATGCTTCACGGCCAGGGCGCAATAGGCGTTCACCACCCCGGGGTCGAAGCCCGCCCCGAGAATCGCCGTCAGGCCCTTCGCCGCGCACTCCGGACGCCGCTTCCACTCGTAGTTCGCGTACCACGGGGGCTGCTCGCAGACCTTGTCCGGATCCTCGTGGATGGCCGTGTCCATGTAGACCGCCCCGGCCTGCAGGCAAGCCTCGAGGACGGACATGTTGATGAAGGCGACGCCGAGGTTGACGACGATCTGGGTGTTGGTCTCGCGGATCAGCCGGACGGTGGCGGCGACGTCCATCGCATCGAGCTGACGGGCCTGAATGCGGCGGGCGGGATCCTTCGCACTGCCCTTGCGCCGGATGCTGGCGACGATCTCCTCGCACTTGGCGAGGGTGCGCGAGGCGATGCAGAGGTCGCCGAGGACGTCGTTGTTCTGCGCGACCTTGTGGGCGGCGACATGGGCGACGCCACCGGCGCCGATGATCATCACGTTCTGCTTGGGCATAACGGGGCTCTCCTCATGACAGGCTGGACTTGAAATCCTCGTAGGTGAATTGGCGGACGGTCTCAGTGCGTCCATCGAGGCGACGGACGGCGATGGCAGGCATGGGCAGGCCGTTGAACCAATTTTTCTTGACCATGGTGTAGCCGGCGGCATCGGCGAAGCGGACGGTGTCGCCGACCTTGAGCTGGCGGCCGACACGATACGTGCCGAAGACATCCCCTGCAAGGCAGGAACGGCCGGCGATCATCACCCGGCGCCGTCCGGGCCGGGGTTCGGCGAGCTTGGCCGACTGGCGGTAGATCAGCAGGTCGAGCATGTGGGCCTCGGTGGAGGCGTCGACGATGGCGATGTCGAGGCCGTCACGGCGGACGACATCGAGGACGGCGCAGACCAGCTCGGCGGCCCCGGAGATGGCCGCTTCGCCAGGCTCGAGGTAGACCTGGACGCCATGGCGCCGGGCGAAGTCCTTGAGCAGAATGGCGAGACGCTCGCGGGGATAGCCGGGCTGGCTGAAGTAGATGCCGCCGCCCAGGCTGACCCAGGCCATGCGGTCGAGGATCGGGCCCCAGTCCCGGCTGATCCGCGCCACCTGCCTGGCCAGCGCGTCCAGGTCGTCGTTCTCGCAGTTGAAGTGGAACATCAGGCCGTCGATGCCGCCCTCCTTGACCGCCCGCCGCACCGCCATGACGCTGCGCTCGCCCAGGCGCGAATGCCGCCGGGCCGGGTCGGCCAGGTCGAAGTGCGAATGGCTGAAGCCGGGATTGATGCGCAGGCCCACGGACACCTTGCCCGCCAATTTGCGAAGTTCGCGCCACTGGGACAGCGAATTGAAGATGACCTTGTCGGCGAATCGGGCGACCGCACGCACCTCCTCCTTCGTCCAGGCCACGCTATAGGCATGGGTCTCGCCGCCAAACTGCTCATGGCCGAGCCGCGCCTCGGGCAGGGAGCTGCTCGTCGTCCCGTCCAGGTATTCCCGCATCAGCGGAAAGACGCACCAGGTCGAGAAGCACTTCAGGGCGAGCACCAGCTTCGCCCCGGAATCCGCCCGCAACGCCGCCATCGTCCGCAGGTTCTCCTGCAAGCGGCGCTCGTCAATCAGGTAGTATGGCGTGGCCGGAGGCTTCATGGCGTGGGGCATGGGGCAGGGGGGAAATGCGGAGTGCGGAGTGCGGAGTGCGAAATGGGGAATGGGGAATCATCGTCCTCGATCAATGATTTAAGCGGGGATGGGAACGTTCAACCTTCAACATTCAACGCTCAACGTTCAAGGGGCGACATGCCACGCTCAACGTTCACGTGCCCCCGGGCACTCGTCGAGGGTTCAGACAAGGCTAGGCGTCGCTGCGGATATGGCGGTAGACGTGGGGGATGAGGGGGCGGACGAGCTGCTTGATGGCCTGGGCATACTCGCGGATCTCGCCTTGGGCATGGGGGGAGTCGCGCAGCTCCAGGAAGTGGATCAGGTTGGCGAGGTCGACGGTGGCCCAGAAGGTGGTCATCAGGTTCTGGGGCAGGACGCCACGCGCCTGCTCGCGGCAGACCCCTGCCGCCAGCAGCTCCTCGAACAGCTTCAGGGACGCCGCGTGATGCGCGCGGATGCGCTCGCGCCAGGGCGCGCCGTCGAAGTCCGGATCCGCGACCGACGCCTGGCGGTTGCTCTCGGCCTGGCGGCGCAGCGCCGGCGGCAGGTAGAACTCGATGTCCACCTCCGTGTAGCGGCGCGAGATCTCGTTGTACGACCAGGTGCGGTGGCGATGCCACTGGCTGCGGACAAAGAGGGGGCAGTGGACGATGAAGGTGAAGACGACATGCTCGAGGGGACTGGTGTGGCGGTTCTCGATGAGGTAGTCAAGCAGGGTCACGTCACGCTCGTCCATCGTCTCCTTGCGCTTGCCGAAGGAGACGCGGGCGGCGTTGACGGCGGTGGTCTCGGTGCCGAGATGGTCGACCAGGCCGACCCAGCCCTGGCCACCGAGGACCCGGACATGGCGCTCCGGAGGGAGGTTGACGCTGTTGCCGCTGCTCATGGTCGTGTCCTCGTCATGGCTGGGCCGCCGGCACGCGCTTGCCATGGACCAGCGAGGCCGGATCCTGATCAAGCTGGCGGGCCAGCTCGGTGATGGCGTCGAGGGCCTCGTCGAGGCGGGCCAGGGAACCGGCCAGGCGTTCCCTCATCGCGGCCACCGCGCGGGCGGCCGCGGCGGTGTCGTCCAGCGCCAGGTCGGCCCGGCCGGCCGTCTCCCGGGCGGCGGCGGCGGTCTCGGCCAGCTTGGCCGCCGCCAGCTCCTCCTGCATCGCCGCCGCCAGGGCGCGGTATTCCCCCAGGCCCGCCCGCAACTCGTCGGCAATCGCCACGATCCGCTCCTCGGTCAGGGCCGCATGCAGGGCCGCCGCCGTCTCCTCGAGATGCCCGCCCATGGTGTCGGCCCGCGCCAGCAGGCGCTCCACCCGCGGGTCGTTGAACATGCCGCTGATCGAGGTCAGCGTCGTCACGATCTCGTCCGAAATGCGCTGGAAGTCGATCGCCGCGATGCGCGAGAGCGACTCGGAGACCGAGGCGCGCAGGCCGCTGAGCAGCGACGGCGTCGCGGGAATGTAGATCGCCTCCTCGTCGGATGGTGCCGGAATCGCCGCCGGGGCGTCCGGATAGTAGTCCAGCTCGACATACTTCAGGCCGGTGATTCCGGCCAGCTCGAGGCGGCAGCGCAGGCCCCGCCGCGTCTCCTGCTCCAGCCACTCCCGGAAGAACTGGTGCCGCGCCTGCCGGTAGTCCTCGAGCGCCGCCATCTCCACCCGCTGCGCCTTCGGCAGCTCGATGGCCGAGACCAGGCCCTCCATGTCCACCCGGATGATGTTGTCGTTGAAGCGGATGGTGATCTTCGTCACCTTCCCGATCGTCGCCCCGCGGTACTTTACCGGCGAGCCGATCTCCAGCCCCTGCACCGACTCGTCGAAGTAGGTCATGTACTTGATCTTCGGCTGGAACATCCTTCCCAGGCCGAGCAGGAACAGCAGCACGCCCAGCAGGACAATGCCGGTGAGCACAAAAATGCCCAGCTTGACGCGGTTTGCCTCGACCATGGAGATGCCCCAACCCTCGGGATTTAAAGGCCAAAAGGGAATCTATCCCGGTTTGCCGACAAGTCCAGCGCCCCGGGGCGGCACCGCGTAGGGGGTCAGTCTTGTGTGGGCGCGGAAGCTGGAGTTCGGGGTGGCGGCTGGTCGGGCGCAGCCGGCCCCGATTTTCTTACCAGTAAGACGCGTCGGGCGTGAAACCGCATGCCGGAGGCGGCTTGCGGAACGGGGGTCACGGGCGCATATTCCGCGCACCATGAAGATCTGCCATGTCATTACCCGGATGATCGTCGGCGGGGCGCAGGAGAACACGCTGCTGAGCATCATCGGGCACCTGCGCCAGGGGCACGAGGTGACCTTGGTCACCGGGCCGTCGCCGGGTCCCGAGGGGGAGCTGCTGAAGCACCGCGACACGCCGCCGTTCGAGACGGTGGTGGTGCCGTCGCTGGGCCGCGAGGTCTCGCCTTGGCAGGATTACCGGGCCTTCTGCGAATTTCGCAGGTTTTTGCGGGACAGGGCATTCGATGTGGTGCATACGCACAGCTCGAAGGCGGGGGTGATCGGGCGGGCGGCGGCGTGGCGGGAGCGCGTGCCGTTCGTCTGCCACACGGTGCATGGGCTGCCGTTCCATCGCTACGAGACGGCCTGGCGCAACCGGCTATACGTCATGGCGGAACGCTGGGCGGCGCGGCGCTGCCACCGGATCCTGGCGGTGGCGCAGGCGATGGTCGACCAATGCTTGGCCGAGCGGATCGCCCCGCCGGAGAAGTTCCGGGTGGTGTACAGCGGCATGGAACTGGAGCCGTTCCTGACCTCCCGCCCGGATCCGGCCTTGCGGACGGCGCTCGGCATTCCGGAGGGGGTGCCGGTGGTCGGCACCATCGCCCGGCTGTTTCCGCTGAAGGGCTACGAGGATCTGCTGCCGGCCGCGGTCGAGATCGTGCGGGCCGTCCCGGAGACCCGCTTCCTGCTGGTCGGCGACGGCATCATGCGGCCGGAGATGGAGCGTCAGATCGCCGCCCTCGGCCTGGGCGCGAACTTCGCCTTTGCCGGGTTGGTGCCGCCCGCCGAGGTTTCGCGCTACACGGCGCTGATGAACGTGATGGTCCACCTTTCCCTGCGCGAGGGCCTGCCTCGCGGCGTGGTACAGGCCCTGGCCGCCGGCAAGCCGGCGGTCGGCTACGCCCTTGACGGCACCCCGGAGGTGATCCACGACCGGGTCACCGGCCGGCTGGTCGCGCCGCAGGATGTGGCGGGCGTCGCCGAGGCCGTCATCGGCCTGCTGCGCGACCCGGCTGGCGCCCGAGCGATGGGCGCGGCCGGGCGCGACCTGGTGCGCGCCCGTTTCGACTGGCTGGCCATGGCCGACATCCTCGCGGAGGAATACCGCCGCGGGCTGGCCGCGGGAACGCCCAACGCCCAATGACGCACGGAGTCCCTTGAATGTCGAATGTTGAGCGCTTGGGCGGTCGTCGACACCATGACAGGACGATTGTTGAACATGTCCGGCGTGCAACCATGAACGGGCAGGCCGCCCCCTTCCGCTTCTCGTGGTCGGTGACGGCCTGGTCATGCTTCCGGGCCTGTCCGCGCGCCTACTTCCACCGTCATCCGGGGGCCTGG
>CAZBDL010000016.1:0-17727 GCA_964490525.1 uncultured Victivallales bacterium
GCAACACCAAGCTGATCGCGGTCTTCGCCTCGGACAACTCGGTCCATGGGCTGACTGCCTCTGCCTCGTCCGCCGGAGGCGAGCTGAACATGCCTGCCGCGTTGAACGCCGTGTCGGACGACCCTGTGCCGCTTGCCGCGACCCCGCGCCAAGGCCATGTCTTCGTCCGCTGGCAGGTGGCCTCCGGCGACGTCGTGGTCGCCGCGCCGCAAGCCGCGAGGACTACAGCCATGCTGGCAAGCGACACCGAACTGCTCGCTGTCTTCGCGCCGGTGGCGCTGGAGCCGCAGGGCCGCTACCCGGCCATCCAGCTCAAGCCCGGGAACCGGCTCGGCGACAACCCGCTGGCCATCGCCACCTGGTTCCGCATGACCATGAAGAAGGCCCCGCTGCCGTTCGCCGAAGGCTATGACGGCGCCAGCGACATCCAGGTGACCATTGACGGCACCGCCTTCGCCATCCCCGCCGGGGCCATGCGCGGCCGCGGCGGCAAGTGGTCCTACAAGTCGCCGAGCGGAGTGATCACGAAGGTCAAGCTGGCCATCGACAACGACAAGCTCCTCTGGTCGTTCCAGGTGACCCGCTCCCTGCTGGCGACCATCGACAACAGCGACGGCATCGACATCCTCCTGGCCTTCGGCGACGACCTGCGCGGCTTCAAGTGCCGCATGGACGAGGCCGGCCGCTGGGGATTCAGCGCGGCCAAGGACAACGCCGTGCCGCTGGCGGTCGCCGAGGCGGCCATGGACGGCTTCGGCATCGGCCGCTGCTCGGCCCGCTACAGCAATGTCAAGCCCGGCAAGGACGCCTTCGTGATCAAGAAGGCGATCCTCGACCTGGGCGGCGTCGAGTTCGATCCGGCGGCCGCCCCGGTGATCGTTGGCATCGGCCCCATGTCCCTGCCGGTCGCCCCCGGCTCGTTCGAGGCGTTCCGCGAGAAGCGCATCATCCAGCAGGACCTGACGATCAAGGTGGTCCGCGCCTACCGCTACGAGGATGACGTCCTCGGCCTCGAGGTCGTCCTCGACTTCATCAAGGGCGAGTGGACGATAAAGCTCGCCGGGGCCAGCCTAGGCGAGCTGGCCATGGCCGTCCGCGACGGCACTATCCCCGTCCGCCTCTCCGTCGCCGACATCGAGGCCGGCCTCGCCCTCGACACCGTCTACCGCGGCGACTTGAAATATCCACGTAAGAAATGATGCACCGAACGGCACCATCGTGCTGGACAACGGTGTCGGGATGGCGGTCGGTGGTGTGGCGGTGGGTGACTTGCCTGTTCCAGAGTAACCCGGAAGTTCAGCTCGACTGCGGGAGGGATTGTGACATGGCGATGGCCAAGGGGGTTGGCCTGGTGGCCGGATTTGGGCTTGTCGGGATGCTTTTCCTGTGTGCATGCGTCAGCCCTGGCGGACACGGAACGCCACAGGAGATGCGACGCTCGGAGTTGATCGACAACTTCATCTCCCTTTGCGACAGCCGGCTCCCCGAAAGCCTGCCGGAGGGACTTGCCAGCGCCAGACACTACCGAAACGGCACTACCCCGGAGATTGTCTTCGAGACAAGGCTGGTGGAGGGCGCGGAGCATATGACGCTGACGCCGGCGGAGGAGTCCAGGATCAGAAACACGTTCATCGAGCAGGTTGGCACAGAGTTCTCCGTCGCCCAAATCCGAGAATACGGCGACCATGGCATCGTGTTCACCTGCCGGGCGATCACTCATGACGGCCGAGAGCTCTACCGCATTCCCATCCCGTTTGACACGATGCTGGCACACTTCAGTCATCCATGAACACCCCTGCTGTGCGATAAAACGAGTGCCGTCGGCACCACCACGGCAAAATGCTAGGAGAACCTGTAACACCCCCGAGGCTATTCTGCAAGCACGATTCCGGCGTTATGCCGAGTCCGGGGCCGACCGAACACTCCACCTAGGGCGGCGCGAGCCCGCACCGATGTGGAGTGGTTGACCGGCAGGCCTACAATGGCTATTGTCCAGTAGGTGCCAAGAAGTGGGCCTATTGCAGCATAAAAGCGCGCGAAAAATCATACTCTACGCGATCGCTTGGCGATCTCAAGGAATTTCATGATCAGTTCATGTGGCCCGCAATCGGGATTTTCTTTGACATACTGTTCTCCTGTCTGACCGTTTGGAGTGATCTCGACAGCCCGATAGGTAGTGCCATTATCATCAACCAAAACCGGAAATCCGTAGTTGACGTTCGGCGGGGGAGTGATGAGCTTCAGCTTCATGGGAGTTCTCCTTGTTAATGAGGGTATAATTTCAAGTTAAAAGATGTGGAATAAACCTTCAAGTGCAGAATCTGATTTTACACATTATATTCGATGCGGGCAACTTTGCCATGTTCCCGCCAGAGGATGACGGGGTGATGTAAGCGCCAAGGAGCACGACAGATGCTGAACGCCATCCTTGCCGACATCACCACGCTGGCCGACGCGGTCGAGAATTAGGATTTCAACGTCAACAAACCCACGCGGATGATCCTGGCATGAGAAGATTGGTGAAATACTGGGTGCTGGCAGCGCCAACGCTCTCGGTGCTGGTGCTGGGCACTCGCTGGCAATGCAGATCCTGCCCATTGGGGAGACGGCCTACGCTTGCATCCTGGCATTGGTCCTGTCGGTCAACGCCAGTGCATTTTTTGTGAACACTTTCGGACTGGCCTTTCACCGTGTCGACGGCAAGCTGCCCAA
Organism: uncultured Victivallales bacterium; assembly: GCA_964490525.1. GTDB lineage: Bacteria > Verrucomicrobiota > Lentisphaeria > Victivallales > CAZBDL01 > CAZBDL01. Next base: position 2,713 of record CAZBDL010000016.1, read on the forward strand.
GTACCTGTGGCTGACATGGCCGACAATCCCATTGTTGACCTACGCGATAATGGGATTGATCGACGCATATTTCACCTTGACCGTGGCCATCCCTTTGTTCATGCTCCTTCCCGGCATGCTGTTTGTCACCATCCTGGTGTTTACTGTCGCCTATGGCCAATCGATTGAACGCCAAGCCCCCGCTTCAACCGACCCGCAGATCGCCCATGAGGAAGATCCATGAGCCTGTGCGCCTCGGCCGCCGGGAGGTAGAGGCGCTGATCTCAGGCTATGCGGGTCGGTGAGGGGCGGGAATCGACCTGGTCCCATTTCTGACGGGTACTCATAGCAGGGGATTAGTGCTCAGGGACAGACCAACGGGTGGCGCGGTCATGACTCTATCCGATCCGTGTCGTATGGCCGCAGCGGGCGTTCGGCCGAGGGATTCCGGGCGATGATCATGCGGCGGATCTCGGCCCAGTATGGCGAGGCCTTGAACCGGCTCCGCATACTGCCCTTGACAAAGCCAGCCTCGCCAATGTACTGATGACTGCGCAACTCGTCGAGATGGAGTGGGGCCTTGAGCGTGCAGACCCGTTTGATCGGAGCCATCCAATCCTTGCCGTCCTTCCATTTGGCAGTGACATGATCGACGGGCCCCGCCACCGCGAAGATGTCGCGGATGGACTTGTACAGCGATGTGCGGTAGAACAGGATGAGGTCGCCCTTTGATGCCTGTGGCGGAACATTCCACCGGTCATCAGCATTTTTCTTGGCCAACTCCTCAACATATTCGCCTCCAACCGGCTGGAACCACACATTGAATCCCATGCCAAAATGCTGCCGCAGTTCGATGATGCGGATACGTTTGGGTGCCGCCGGCCAGTTGTGGGCCCAGCAGACGATGCAATCGCAATTCTTGGGATCATGGCCATGCTGGCGGAAATTCCTGGAACAATATTCGAATTCAATTCTGACTGTCTTGCCGCGCCGATCGCGGGCAGTGCAATCCGGATAGCCCGACTGGACTCTTTCGACCTTGAATCCGTACTCCTTCAGGGCAAGCTGGGAGAAGAGGAATACGACACCCTGTTCGTTGTCCGGGGCATACTCCAATGGCGCGCCTTTCGGCAACCGGAGTGCGTGCGGCTTTGTACTTGGCATGCGGCCCTCCATGTCGGTTATTGTGCGTGACTGTACTGTGCAAGATATCACTGGCGATGGAGTTCTGCGAGCGGGGTTGCGGTCATCGAGGCGATTTGCCTGCAGTTCCACATTTCGTTCTGGCACGGACATAAGATGTCCACCTAGCGATGGCATGTTGCTAGCAAGGAAGGGGTCACGGCAACAATCCAAACCGAGGGAGGCAGCAGCATGAGCAACACTCACGAGTACACGGTTTTCAGCCGCGATGCGTTGGAGAAGATCCTCGACATGAAGTGGGGAGATCCGCGCATCGAGGGTCTGGGTTCCCTTGATGAGGATGTGCCGACGCAGCGTGAATTCGTCGCCTCTTACGTCCTGAAGATGGACACCGAGAGCATGAGTGCCGGGGATCGGCGCGAACTCAACCAGTTCATGGCCCGGGAGACGATCCGGAGATCGTTCAGGACTGGGCGTGTCAGCTTCTTCATGCTCTATCTGCTGGTCACGCACATTGAGTATCATACGCCTCATCCAGCGTACAGCGTCGACATCGATTCATGCCAATCCTGCGACGACCTCATGGCTTGTGCTGCGATAGCCGTTGAGCTGGGCTTGATCACGAAATCGACGTGCAGGGCGGTTGAGGCGATTCACTGCGGCGGTCCCGATTCACCGATGATCCCGGGGTTGCCGTCCGATGTTCTCCAGGGTGCAGACGGGCTTGGGCTGGTCCAGGCGCGCAAGTTCCTCGATTTCGTGGTCCGCGCCTGGGAAGGGAACTGGCCCATCGAGCACGGCAAGCGGCGGAACAGGACCATCCGTGAGCATCAGGAATATGGCAAGCTGGCAAGCCGGATTCGCAGCATCCCCATTAGTCGTCCCTGCGCCTACAGGTGGTATGAGAGCTGATGACCTGCTGGGTGCACGGCGCGACCTCTGGAGGGCTTTCCCTGTTCCCTGCTGTGCCTCCCTCCAGGATGCGTTTTTAGCACCTTTGGGTGAAATTATTTTGCCTCGGAACGGTCGTTGGTCTTGGAATTGACATAAAATGTCTACCCGCGGGAGGCAGCAGCACATGGGCAACATCTACGAGTACACGGTGTTCGACCGGGACATGCTCGACCCCATCCTCGACACGAAGTGGTCGGACATGTGGACACCCGGGATGGGGGATTTCGAGTCCGTGCGGGAATTTCTTGTCGATTATGCCCTGGATGAGCAGGATGACATCGACAACGTCGACAAGATCATGGCCGAGACGGTTCGTCGGTCCCTGGAGCTGGGGCGTTGTGGATTCTCCGTGATCTTCATGTTGCTGGAGGGTTCCCCGATGCCGGAGACCTTCAGCGTCGAGATTGGCGAATGGTCGGAGGATGACGCCTACGGCCAGATCCTGCTCTGCGCGAACCTTGGGTTTTCCCGCGGGTTGCTCACCCCGGCAACGATCCGCGCGGTCTATGCCCTTCACAGCTGCTGGGCTCATGAGGTGAGGCCGCCGAAGGGGATCTGCGTCGACGGGCCTCATCCGTTGATGCTGCCGCGCATGCCCGAGCTGATGCCATCCCGAGGTGATGGCGTGGGTGTCGTCCAAGCGCGCCTGTTCATCAACTTCCTGACGCGGGCATGGAAGGAGGATTGGCCGATCGAGAAGGGCAAGTCGCCGAAGACCATCCGTTCCTGCCGGGTCGCCGGCGAACTGGCGAAGGGATTCCGCACGATGCGCATGAAGCGTCCGTGCATCTACCGCTGGATGGAATGACTTGGCCATTCTTGCCGACTACCCGCATCGCCGTGGAGACGGGGTCGGTGTTCCTGCGGGAGCACCCGGCCCTGGAAGCGACCTTGGCCGATGATTTGCCGTGAGGGGGGGCTAGTCCAATTAACACCATGAAAGAGGCTCTGAAATTTTGTCTCCCGGCTCTTGACTTCTGTTACAAAAACAATACTGTATTTTCAACATGAAAACTGCAACAATACGTACGCAATCCGTTGAGCCTAAGGCCCGTTCGGTCATATATGGCCATGGGAGGGGTTGGGTATTCACGCCCAGGTCATTCGCCCACCTCGGAGGTGCTCGTTCAGTGGGCATGGCGCTGACTCGGCTGGTGCGCAAGGGGACGGTGCGACGGCTTGCCCGCGGACTCTACGATTATCCCGTCACCCACCCCCTGTTCGGGATTGTCCCGCCTGCGCCAGACCTCGTGGCCAAGGCGCTTGCGGGGCGCGATGCAACTCGCCTACAGCCATCGGGTGCCTATGCGGCCAATCTGCTTGGCCTCTCCGACCAAGTGCCGATGAAGATCGTGTTTCTGACGGACGGGCCGAGCCGGACGGTAGCCTTTGGCAGGCAGCAGATCATGCTCCGGCACACCACGCCGCGCAACATGGCCACGGCCGGGCGGATCAGCGGCACGGTCATTCAGGCCCTGCGCTGGCTGGGGCGAAGGCATGTCGACGATGGCACCATGGCCATTCTCCGGGGGCGGCTATCGGCTGCTGATCGAAGACAGGTTGCTGCAGACATCCGATACGCGCCAGGGTGGATGGCGGAGATGCTGCGCGGATTGGCAAAGGAAGGGGTGTGAGTGGCATGGATGCATTTATCGGCATGCTCCCGCAGGATCGGGCCACAGCTTGTCTGACGGTTGGCGACTCGATGCACCTGGATCCTGTCAGCGTCGAAAAGGATTTATGGGTGTGCTGGACCTTGCGCGAGTTGTTCGGCCTACCCGGCTGGGGGGCGCACTTCACGTTCAAGGGTGGTACGGCGCTGGCCAAGGCGTGGAAGCTGATCGACCGGTTCTCGGAGGATATTGACATCGTCATCGACCGGGACTTTCTGGGCTTCGGCGGGGAGAAGAGTCCGGAGGCCGCCCCCAGCAAGAGCCAGCGCAATCCCTGCCTGAGATCTTTGGGCCAGGAAAGGTGCAGGTTCGGGCGCTGGCCCCGGAGCGGACGTTCTGGGAGAAGGCCATGCTGCTGCACGAGGAGGCCTGCCGTCCCTTTGGCAAGGCACGCAAGGCTAGGCTGGCCCGCCACTACTACGACCTATGGTGCCTGATCACCAAGGGAATTGCCGCCAAGGCGGTGGCCAGTCCCAGGCTGTTCGAGCGGGTCGCAGCCCACCGCGAGATCTTCTTCAACTGGTCCTGGATGGACTACTCGACATTGCGCCCCGGACATCTGCGGATCGTGCCGCCAGCCGATCAGGTCCACGCTTGGCGCCAGGACTACGAATCCATGCGCCGGGAGATGTTCTTCGGGGAAGTTCCCGGCTTTGACGAGATCATGGACGTTGTCGGCACGTTTGAGAGGCAATTCAATGAGCATGCTTGACCGCGCCATCCAGGACAACATGGACATCAGCCAGTTGCCTGTCCTTGGCGACCGCGACTGCGAGCGCCTGGCCAAGTACCACCGAGCCTGGCGTAGGCTGGGAGGGGGATATGCATCGACGCACAGGGGGGATTTGGATGAGTAATAACCTGCAGGCATTGAGAAGGGCGGCATTGTGGGGTGCAATCATCTCCGCGTTGGTGTCGCTGCTGGGCGGGGTTCTGTTTGCGGCTTGCCTGAGTAATGCGTTCAATGGTTCGTGCCGGGGCGTCGTCGGGGCCATCGACAGCCTCGAACTGTCCGATGCCGCTAAGAATTTCCTGATCATGGGGACGTGCCCGGCTTTTGCGTTGCTGGCGGTGATGCTGGTCTTTGTCTACGTGTTTCTCGGGGTTTACGCAAACCGGGGGGCGTTGCCTGTCGATCCGCAGGGCGCGGGAGATGCCGCGGCGAATGTCGGTCATCAAAGAAGGCAGGCATGGAGAATGCCGTTGGCATACTTTGTCGCTGGCGGCATGGTCAGCAGCATAGCCCATTCGGTTCTGATTCTGTTTTGCCTCCCGCTGACCGAGGACATGCGTGATGGCGGCATGGTCTGGTTGCTTTCCTGGGCGCTTCCGGCTACGGCCATGTTTGCGTTCAAGGACGGCGGCATCTTGGGGATCATCGCGTGGGTGCTACTGGACGTCAGCCCAGACCTTTTGGGCAAGATGACCTTGCGCAAGTACCTCCTGGTGATGGTCGGGGCGGCAATCCTGATGAATTCGCGCGACATGATGGCAATAGCCCGTGCCATGTGCGCGATGGACGTCGACCAGGTTCTGCCCGGGCTTTTCCCGTTGCTCTTGGCCATTGTCGTGGGCGGATTCTTGTACTGGGCGAGGCGGAGGTGTTTACGGGACTGGTTCAACCGTCTGGGCCCGGTTGTGAAGCAGACCTCGGATCCAGTGCTCCCGGGAGGTCAGGAGTAACCTTGCGTCGGCATGGTCGAGACGTGCGGCGGGTTTCGCCGGTGATTCACCGCTTCAGGACGCGGTAGGCGATGGCGTGGTCATTGATATCGACGACCAGGTGCCGGTCGCGGCCGAGGCGCGGGACTTCCTTGGTCATGTCGATGGCCAGGGACAGGTGCGGCGCGGCGCCATGCTCCGCCCTGACGTCGATTCAGCCGTGGGTTCGAGGAGCAGCCCGCAGGGACGCGGAGGGCCGACGGCGCGAACCATGCAAGCCGCCATGATGCCGAGCTGGGGCTCGGCGCTCCCAGGGAAGGTCGATGGCGCGCCGTCGGCAGCGCCGCCCGCCAGGGCAAGCGGCAATCCCGCCCTCTCCGCCAGTTTCCCGCGGGTCACCGGGCCATGGCGGGGCGTCCAGCCCGGGCGACGGGCAGTTCGGACCAGGCGGTGGTATAGCGCGGGGACGGGCGATTGCGGCGCATGGCCCACGGGCGGCCGACGCCCTCGGCGGCAAAGAACACGCCACGGGGCCCGAACCGTTGGTTGATCCGGTCGACCGCCATCATGAGCGTGGCGCGGGTGGGGCTGTCGCCCTCGGCAAAGAGGTCGGGGGGCACCGCCGACCCCGGAGCCAGGCCAGTCAGCAGGACGCCCGCCTTGCGATATTCGCAACCGGCACGGAAGAGCCGACCGACCGTCTGGATGGCGGCGGCGGCGAGTCGGGGGGTGTCGGCAGTCGGCACGGGGAAGGCGACGGTGGCGGCAGCCTGGGTCCGTCCCGCGCCCTCCCGCATGACGCCATGCTCGAGGAAGGCGGTGAGGGCGGCGGCGACCAGCCCCTCGCGGCGCAGGTCGACGGCAGCCATGGCCGTATAGGTGGCCATGGCCTCGCGAAGTTCGCAGAGGTTGGCCACCGGACGTCCGAACGAGCGCGAGACGCACAGGCTTTTGCGGCGTGCGGGGTCGGCGGCGGTCGTCAAGCAAGGCGTCCCCCCCAGCTCCAGGGCGGTGCGCGCCCCGGCCAGGCCGAGGATTCGCCGCACCCGCGCGGAACCGGCATCGCGCAGGTCGCGGGCAGTGCGAATGTCGCCCCGGGCAAGACGGCGGGCACAGCCCGGGCCGATGCCCCAAATGTCGGTCACCGGCGTCGCGGCCAACAGCGCCTCCGTGGCCGGGACGCCCAGCGCCAGGAAAGACACCCCGTCCGCCGTCCGCTTGGCCTGGCGGTTGGCGAGCTTGGCCAGGGTCCGGGTCGGGGCGATGCCGATGCCAGTCGGCAGGCCGGTCTCGCGCAGGACCGCGGCGCGAAGGTCGCGGGCATGGTCCACCGGGTCGCGTCCCTGGGGCAGGCCGGCCAGGTCAAGGAAAGCCTCGTCGATGGAATACACCTCCAGGCTCCGGGCGAACCGTCCGGCCACGCTCATCATCCGGGACGACATGTCGCCGTAGAGGGCATAGTTGGAGGACAGCACCCGCGTGCCGTGCGCCGCCAGCAGGTCGCGCACCTGGAACCAGGGCACGCCCATCGGCACGCCGAGCGCCTTGGCCTCCTCCGAACGCGCCACGACGCAGCCGTCGTTGTTCGACAACACGACCACCGGCACCCCGCGCAACCGCGGATCGAACACCCGCTCGCACGAGACATAGAAGTTGTTGCCGTCCATCAGGGCTTGCATGGAAATGCCTTTTCACCTTGCCGCCTGAGGGCGTCATCCCGGGCGCTCCCGGACGAGGCCGGTGACGACCCCCCAGAGGATCTGTCCTTCCCGGTCGGCGGCCAGCTCGATCGGAGGATAGCCGGGGTGGGCGGCCTCCAGCCAGGCGCGCCCGGCGCGTCGGCGCAGGCGCTTGACCGTGAATTCGCCGTCGACGGCCGCAACGACAATGCCGCCATCGCGGGTTTCGCACGAACGGTCGACCACCAGGATGTCGCCAGGGAGGATGCCGGCCCCGGCCATGGACTGCCCGGACACACGCACGAAGAAGGTGGCCGCCGGATGCCTCACCAGCAGGTCGTGCAGGTTCAGGGGCGACTCGAGGTAGTCGTCGGCGGGCGAGGGAAAGCCGGCCGAGACCTCGCTCCCGACCAGGGAAGGCAACCCCATGGAACACCTCATGGCCAAACCCCATTTATAACTAATATATATTAGCTTTTCATGCGTGCAAGAAAGGATTTGGGCGAGGCCTGCATCGGCGGCGATGCCGCGACCTGTCCGCGAGGTCCGGGGGGGAGCCGTCGGCGGGGTGGAGTTCAAGCGGCGAGGATGGCCTTGAGCCGGATGACGACAAAGGCGATTCCGGCGAGGGCATAGGCGATCCGGCAGAGGGCGCGGAAGGTGGGGGCGGCGTGCGGGGCGGGCCGACGGGCGAAGCCCAGGTAGAGGGAGAGATAGGCGAGGAAGGCGACGGCAAAGGGGACGGCCAGGGGCGGCGGGGAAAAGGCCAGCGCCACCTGCGCCGCTGCCATCGGTGCGATACCGAGGAGCCACCAGCGGCGGGCGCCCCAAGCCACCGCCCCGGTGCGATAGCCATGGGCACGGTCTTCAGCCTCGTGCAGGGCGTCGTGATGGCATCCCGCCCCGGCCATGGTCAGGGCAAAGAACAGGGTGGGAAAAGCCAGGGCGGACAGGGTGTCGACGCCGCCAGCGGCGGTGGCGCCAAGCAGGAAGTGCAATCCGCCGCCGAGGGCATTGTGGGCGAGTCCGCCCGCCCAGTGCCGCTTGCCCCAGCGCGCATAGCTGTCCCAGTTGAGCATGACCAGCACCAGGACCAGCGCCGCCGCCTCGTTGCCAGACAGCAGCGCCGTCGCCAGCAGCGGGCAGACCCCGATGGGCACCAGGTTGCGAAGCTGGAGAAGCTGGTCCGCCGTCGGCTCCGGGCGCAGGAAGAGCAGATCGTTGATGCGCAGGACATGCCATCCGGCCAGGAGCATCGCCGGCAGCAGCGTCCACAGGATCCGGAGCTGCGCGGACGACGACGCCACCAGCAGGAATCCCGCCAGGGGAATGCCCATGCCGAGGGCCAGCTCCAACGGCCGCCGCAGCGTCCGTGGGGTCAGGCCGGCCAATGGATGATTTCTGTTCATGTTCATGGCCATGAAGACACGCTCACGGAATTGTGTTGGAGGGGATGGCGGACCACGTCTCGACCTTGAGGATGAGGTCCTTGTAGGCACCGGTCGTGAGGGTGCCGGAGACGGCAATGGCCTGACCGTCTTGGGGAACGGGCCGGGCGGGGAAATTGAGCTTGCAGTCGCCGATGCCGAGGGTGGCAAGGGAGCCGGGAGCAGCGGCATCGCGGGCCCGGACATAGAGCATGGCCACGGTTGATCCGGGCTGGGGCACGGCGACGGCCAGGCCCGAGGGAAAAGCCAGGCCGGGGCGGGAATATTTCACGATGCCGGCGAAGGTGGCCTTGGTGTCCGGGGGCAGGTCGCCAAGGCTCTGCCATTGCATTTGCCGGGCGGCCGGGTAGCCGACATGGCCATGGGACACCGTCGCGACGGGGTAATGGACGGGGGAGGAGGGGCTCCGCACGGTCCATGCCACGATGACGGCGAGGAGCAGGAGGAGGGCGCAGGCCAGGGGCAGGTTTTCGGCTCCGGGAAACGTCGGCGTGGCGGCGGTGGCAGAGGGGCGGGGAGTGGCTTTCGGGCTGGCAAGAGGCGAGAGCAGCCGGAGGGCCAGGCCGGCGCCGAGAATCAGCAGGAGCGGCTCGATGGTGAAGCGGTACTGGACGAGGGGGAAGCCGATGACATGGACCAGGACATAGGCGGCCAGCAGGACGAGGAGGGGCGTGGATCGGCGGATCCAGGGGAGGGCGTCGCCCAGCCATTGCCGGCGCCGCCGGAGGGCCGTCGCCAGGCAGCAGAAGCCGAGCAGGTAGAGCAGTCCTTCGGCATCGGGCACCGGCACGACGTGCCCGCGCGTCCCCAGCGGGACTGGCCGGACGTAGGCACGGGGAAGAAGCGGTCGCCAGGGCGACGACGGCAGGAGCCAGCCATGGATGACGCGCAGGGCGCCGAAGCCGAGGACGCGCCACGGCTCGCGCCGGAAGAGGTCGCGGGACAGCCGCATGCCTTGGCGGTAGTAATCGCCTTCCGCGAAGTTCGCATGGGCGGGATCGTAGATGTAGTCGGTGAGGAACTTCACCGAAAGGTCCTCGACCGTCTGTGCGCGGTTGACGAGATGCCATCCAGCGGTCACGCACACCGGCACGACGGCCTGGTGCAGGCGATGATTGCGGACGCCCCAGGGCAGGCACAGGAGCAAGGCCAGGGCGGCGGGGAAGGCCGCCTTGAGGAGGCGCATGCCACGCGGATCCGGACGCTCCCCGGCATCGGCCTCGCCCGCAAGCCGGAGCTGGAGCCAGGCGGCCAGCGCCAGCGCCGGAGCCAGCAGCAGGAACACCGGGCGGGTGTGGATCAGAAAGGCATAAAGCAGACCGAGGGCCAGGGCGTTGCGCGCGTAATTCTTGGGCAGCGAAAGCAGGGCCAGGGCGATCAGCAGGACGAGCGTGACGGAGAGGATCTCCGGGGTCGCCAGGGGCAGATACAGGAAGACCGGCCCGAAGACGGCGTAGAGGGCGGCGGCCAACCGGGCGGCAAGGGGGCCGTGAAGCCGCTGCGCCACCAGGAAGACCAGCAGGAGGTTGAGGACGTCAAGGGCGAGGTTGAGCAGTGGCGCCGTCCAGGGATGGCCATGCGTCAGGTGCTGTGCCGCCGCGAGGAGGGCCGGGAAACCGGGCGACCGGGTCGAGCGGGTGAGGAAACCGCCGGTCCAGGCGGCATAGGTTCCATGGAGCCGGACGTTTTCGGCGAGTTCATGGTAGTTGACCTCGTCCATGCCCGGGAAGAGGTCGTGCCGCGGGGCCGGGCCGGACGGGAGGATCACGGCGACGCGCAGGATCAGGCCGACGGCAATGGCCGCCCACAGTGCGAGGTTGGCAACGCGCGCGCTCACCGGTGTCCCATGAGCAGGATGCGGAGGCCGCAGCGGATCATGAAGGCGGCATCGCTGGCCCAGGCGCCCTGGCGCAGGACGATGCAGGCGAGGCGCCCAATCCTCCGTGGGCTCATGTAGAAGCGCCAGTAGGCGGCGCGCAGGTGGCGGCGGATCTCGGCGTCGGACAGCCGGGCGGAGGGGAAGCGGCTGCCGGTGCGGTCGAAGCTCAGGCCACGTTCCTGTTCGTAGGGGACGACCTCGCCCTCCGCACGCGCCAGTTCATGGAGGCCGGTGCCGGGGAACGGGGTGACGACCGAGATGTAGGCGTGGTGGGCAGGCAAGGCGGCCGCCAGGCGGGCGGTCTGGCGCAGGGTCTCGGAGGTGTCGAAGGGCAGGCCCATCATGAACAGGACGCCGACCCGGAAGCCCTTGGCGACGAGCATCTCGACGGTGCGCGGCACCTGCGCCAAGTCGAGCGCCTTGCCGAGCTGGGCGATGACGGCCTGGTCGCCGGACTCGACGGCGACGTTCACGAAGTAGAAGCCCGCCTGGCGCATCAGGTCAAACATCTCCTCATCGAAAATATCGGCGCGGATGCCGTTGGGCAGGCCAAAGCGCAGATGCCGGTGCAGGCCACGGGCAACGATCTCGCGGCAGATGGCCTTGACCCGCGCCGGATCGAGGGTGAAATTGTCGTCGAAGACATGGATGTCGCGGCTGCCGAAATGCCGGTGCAAGTGCTCAATCTCGTCGACCACGTTGGCGACGCTGCGCGTGCGGTAGCGGTCGCCGTGGATGACCTTCGTGCAATTGAGGCAGTGGAACGGGCAGCCCCGCTCGGTGACGATCATGTGCAGCGGCTGGCGTCCGGGCACGGCATAGCGCTTGCCGGCGACCAGCTCCCAGGCCGGGAAGGGCAGGGCGTCGAGATCCTCGATGAAGGGCGGGCGGGGATTGACGCGGATCGCCTGGCCGTCCCACCAGGCGACGCCGGGAATCTCGGCCAAGGGCACGCCCGCTGCGAACTTCGCGGCCTGCGTCTCGCCCTCGCCGATGACGACCGCATCGGCCAGCTCCGGAAGCAGGTCGGCATACTGCTCGCTGGGGGCGGGCCCGCCCCAGAGGATGCGGTGGCCGGGAAACTCGCGGCGGATGAAGCGGGCCAGCCGCACGCCCGAATACAGGTGGGCGACATTTGCGGAAATGCCGACCGTGGCGTGGCGGGCGAGCGCCGCGCGCAACCGCGCCGGGGAAAGGGCCTCGACGCCGCCATCAAGCAGCTCGACCGGCTCCCCCGCCCGCTTCAGGACCGCCCCGATGCAGAGGGCCCCGAGCGGCGGAAACTTGAACCACAGCCGGTATTCCGGGATGAGCAGCAGCATGGGCCAGGACCTTACCCGTAAGCGACATGCCCACCGGGAGGCCATCGCCCCCGACGAGACACGCCATCCGGAAAATACCACCTGGCGGGCCGGAATGCCATGCCTTGAAGGCCGTTGACCCTTGAGCCGGACCACTTGCCGCGGTATGTTAGCGCCCTGGCGGCGAACGATGCACGGAGGTGGGCCGATGATCCGCAAGGCGCTGGAGTACATCAGGGATGACATCTGGCGCATCCCGACGCGCACGTTGTCGCCCACGAAGTCTTTCCTGATAAATCAGTTGCGCATATTCATCTTGGCCCTGCGCGGCTTTGCCGAGGACAAGTGCCAGCTGCGGGCCTCGGCGCTGACCTTCTACACGCTGCTCTCGATCGTCCCCGTGGTCGCCATGGCCTTCGGCATCGCCAAGGGCTTCGGCCTGGAGGAACTGCTCCAGGAGCAGCTGGCCGAACGCTTCGAGGGGCACGAGGAGATCATGCAGCGGATCCTCGCCTTTGCCCATTCGCTGCTCGAGACGACGCGGGGCGGGGTGGTCGCCGGCATCGGCGTGGTGATCCTGTTCTGGACGGTCATCAAGCTGCTCGGCAACATCGAAAGCTCGTTCAACGACATCTGGGGCATCCGCGAGGGCCGCACCTTGGCCCGCAAGTTCAGCGACTACCTGGCGATCATGCTGGTCTGCCCGATCCTCCTGGCCCTGGCGGGCAGCATCACCGTCTTCATCGCCACCTACCTGCAACGGCTGACCGCGGAGTTCGAGTTCTACGGCGTGCTCGGGGCGGTGACCCATGTCGCCGTGCGCGCCGCACCCTATGTCGTCATCGGCCTGCTCTTCACCTTCCTCTACCTGTTCCTGCCGAACACCCACGTCCGCCTCCGGGCGGCATTGCCGGCGGGCATCATCGCCGGGGTGCTCTACCAGCTCACCCAAATGATCTATGTCATGACCCAGGTCGGCCTCTCGAAGTACAATGCGATCTACGGCAGCTTCGCCGCGCTGCCGTTCTTCCTGGTGTGGGTGCAGACGAGTTGGCTGATCGTCCTGTTCGGGGCCGAGATGGCCTTTGCGACGCAGAACGTGGACACCTATGAGTTCGAGCCCGACTCGCTGCGGGCGAGCGTCGGCTTCCGCTTCCGCCTGGTGCTGCTCATCCTGGCGCGACTGGTGCGGGACTTCGACCGCGGCCTGCCCCCGGCGAGCGACCGTCTGCTCAGCCAGGAACTGGAGATCCCAATGCGCCTGACGCGAAAGCTCCTCTTCGACGGAGTCCAGTGCGGGCTGATCCGCGAGGTCAAGGACACGGCCGCGGACGGTGGCAAGAGCGGCTACCAGCCCGCGACCGATCCCGCCAAGTACACCGTGACCTTCGTGGCGGAAGCATTGCTGCGCCAAGGCAATGACCGGCTCCCCATCCCCGATTCTCCTGAACTGGCCCGCCTCGTGAGCGGACTCCACGCCTTGTCCGAAACCCTGGAGGCAAGTCCTAACAACCTCAGCTTGCGAGAGTTGTGAACGACAATGGCCGCCGTCCCGGCAACCAGGAAGGGATCATGCCATGCTCGAATATCTGGCCAAGCGCCTGGGCATGGCGGCGGTGACGCTGCTGGCCATCCTGCTGGTGAGCTATGCGCTGGTGCGCCTGGCGCCGGGTGATCCGACACGCAGCAGCTTCTTTGGCGGCGCAGGCAGCGAAGGCCTGTCGGCGGATCGCGGCGAACTTGCCCAGAACCGGGCGCTGCGCGAAAAGCTTCACCTCGACCGTCCGGTGCTGGTCGGCTTTGCCCTCTGGCTGCGCGGCGTCCTCCGGCATGGCGACCTGGGGGATTCGGCCGCCGTCGACAAGGGCCGTCCTGTCGGACGCGTCATCCTCGAACGGTTGCCGGTGACCGTGACGCTCAATGCCTGGGCGGTGCTGCTGACCTACCTGCTGGCGATCCCCCTGGGCATCCATTCGGCCCTCGCGCGCGGCAGCCGCCTGGACGGCGGCATCACCTTTTTCCTCTTCTTCCTGTATTCGCTGCCGTCGTTCTGGGTCGCGCTGCTGTTGCAGGCGACCCTGTGCGAGGGCGGCTGGCTGGGCTGGTTGCCGCTGAAGGGCATGGCTGGCGACGTGACCTGGGGGCGAACCACCCTCGGCGGCATGCTGGCGGCCTCACGCCACTACCTCCTGCCCATCTTCTGCCTGAGCTACGGCGGCTTCGCCGGCCTCTCGCGCTACGCCCGCGCCGGCATGATCGAGGTCATCCGCCAGGACTACATCCGCACCGCGCGCGCCAAGGGCCTCTCCGAGCACGCCGTCATCCTCAAGCATGCCCTGCGCAATGCGATGATCACCCTCGTCACCCTCTTCGCCGGCCTGCTCCCGGGGCTCGTCGCCGGCAGCATCATCATCGAACACGTCTTCAGCATCCCCGGCATGGGCTCGCTCTCGATGCTCGCCTTGAGCAGCCGCGACATCCCCCTGCTGATGGCCCTCTTCGGCTTCGGGGGCGCGCTCACCCTCGGCGGCATCATCCTGTCCGACCTCCTCTACGTGCTCATCGACCCGCGCATCTCCTTCGCCGGCCGGAGCTGATCCGGAAACGAAAAATGAGCGACCATCCGAATTGAGGGTTCGGACCTTCGCTCATTCTCCGATCAGGCAGAAAAAATCCCCGGCACCGTGCTACTCTCCCACACTCTAATGTGTAGTACCATCGCCGCTGCGGCCCTTAACTTCCGTGTTCGGGATGGGAACGGGTGTTTCAACCGCGCCATGGGCACCGGGAAATCGTAAAAGGTGAAGATGCACACGAGGGGCCGCCGACAATCGGCGTTCGTATTTCATGCCTTTTCCCAGCCGTCCCGAGGAACGGTTGGAAAAAAGGTGGTCAAGCCTCACGGCTGATTAGTACCGGTAAGCTGAACGCGTTGCCGCGCTTACACTTCCGGCCTATCAAGGTCGTCGTCTTCAACCTGCCTTCAGTCACCTTGCGGTGAGGGATATCTCGTCTTCGGGAAGGCTTGGCGCTTAGATGCTTTCAGCGCTTATCCGTTCGCAACATAGCTACCCGGCAATGCCGCTGACACGACAACCGGAACACCAGAGGTTGCTCATTCCTGGTCCTCTCGTACTGAGGAATGATCCCGTCAAATATCCTACGCCCACGGAGGATAAGGACCGAACTGTCTTACGACGTTCTGAACCCAGCTCGCGTACCACTTTAATCGGCGAACAGCCGAACCCTTGGGACCTTCTTCAGCCCCAGGATGTGATGAGCCGACATCGAGGTGCC
>CAZBDL010000017.1:0-17622 GCA_964490525.1 uncultured Victivallales bacterium
CCTGCTGGAGAGACCTCAAGCGCTGATAATCTTCGTTGCGCCGCTGGCGGAACTGATGGATGCGCGCATGGATCTCGCGACGGAAGGCGGCCGGATCCTCGCGCTGCAGGCGCCGAAGTTCCGCGAACTCCTCGGGAGACATGGTCTCGGCGAGGTTGTCCAGGCTCGGCTGACGACGGCCACCTGGGGCCCCTCCCCACCGTCCCGGCTCGTCGCGCTCGCCGCGAACCTCATTGCCACGGCGGCGGGCCGAGGCGTTCGGGGACTCGGTTTCGGCGGCGTCTTCCGCCAGAGCGCCATCGGCCAGGAGCACGACGGCGGCAAGGAGGATGGCCAGGGAGGTCCAGGCATGGTGGCGGCGGACGGTCATGGTCGTCTCCTTTGGGACGGCACGAGGCCGTCCAGATTCTCGTTGCCTCGGGCGCTCCAGGTCAAAGCCCAATCGGGTTGTTGTTCTGGGAAAGCATGGCGAAGGTGATTTCGATTTCGGCATCGAGGATGAAGAAGTCCTCGCCGAGGTCGACCTGGCGCCAGGCGCTATCCTCGGGATGGGCCAGGGCGGCGGTGACGACGGGCGGGTCGGGGGCGTCGGCGGGAGGGGGCCGGAGCAGGGAGAAGACGACGCCGGCGACGATGGCGGCGCAGGCGGCGATGGCGGCCCAGGAGAAGCTGCGGGCCAAGGCATGCTGGCGATGGACCCGGTGCTCGGCGACGGCGACGGCCTCGTGGCGCACCGCGAAATCAACGTGCTCCGGGGGAGTGTCAGGGCGGGACGCCCGGGGCGCGGTGCGGAAGGCCTTCCAGGCTTGGGCGAGGCCTCGGCATTCCGGGCAGTCCTCGAGGTGCTGGCGCAGGGCCTGATCGTCGGCTTCGCCCCCGTCAAGCAGGCGCAGGCGGACATGGTCGCAGGCATTCTTCATCTAACGGCCTCCATTCCAGCCGGAAAGGCATTTCTGCAGGTTGCGCAGGGCATACTGCATGCGTCCGAGGACGGTGTTGATGGAACAGTCCTGAATGACGGCGATCTCGCGGAAGGGGACATCGTCCTGGCGGAGCAGGAAGACCTCGCGCTGCTCGGGACAGAGCTTGGCGATGCAGGCGTCGAGGGCCTGGCCCAGCTCGCTGCGGTCGAGGTTGCGCCAAGGCTCGTCGCCGACCGGGGAGAAGGCCTCGCTCTGGTTGAAGTCCTCCTGCGGGGACTCGTGGCGGGTGCGGCGGTAGTGGTCCATGGCCAGGTTGTGGGCGATGCGCATGGCCCAGGCGAGGAATTTCTCGCGGTCGCGGTAGCGGGGAAGCTGGTGGATGATGCGGATCCAGGTCTGCTGGAAGACATCGTCGGCGACCGCCTGGCGCCCGGCCAGGAGCCGGTTGAGGTAGGCATAGAGCTGGCGGCGGTAGCGGCCGTACAGGGTGTTGAATGACTCCGCGTCGCCATCATGGAGGTACCTCGCGATCAAATCCCGGTCATCGGGGTCGCTGGCCGTGTGGTTGTTCATGGCATCCTTGCCCGTGAAACGGATGGCGCCGCAGGATTATTGTGGCCCTTGGACGATGGGGCGTCCGGGGACATGGGCGGTGGCCCAGGTTTGCTCGACGATCTCGGCGAGGGTGGCGGCCCAGTCGCAGCGGGCCTCCTCACGCTCGATGAAGGGACGGCGGGCGGAGGTGGCGGGAGAGGCGGGGGAGAAGACGGTGCAACTGTCCGGGACCGGTTCACAGGACAGGTCAAAGGTGCCGAAGCGGCGGGCCAGGTCGATGGCCTCGGTCTTGTCCATGCCGAGCAGGGGCCGGAGGACGAGGAGGTCGGTGGCGGCATTGATGGTGTCGAGGTTGACGAGGGTTTGGCTGGCGACCTGGCCGAGGGACTCGCCAGTGACGAGGGCACCGTTGCGGTTGCGGCGGGCGATGGCGGTGGCGATGCGCATCATCATGCGCCGGTAGAGGACGGTGCGGAAGCGCTCGGCGCAATGGTCGCGGATGAGGACCTGGAGGGGGGCGAGGTTGCAGGCGAAGAGGCGCCGGGCCGGTTGGTAGGCATTGAGCAGGGCGGCGATCCGTCCGACCTTGTCCAGCGTCTCCGGTGGGGTGTAGGGGGCGCTGTGGAAGGTGATGAAGTCGACGGGGCAGCCGCGGCGCATGGTGAGCAGCGAGGCGACGGGGGAATCGATGCCGCCGGAGAGCAGAGCGAGGGCCGGGGGGTGGCAGCCGACCGGCAGGCCGCCAGGGCCAGCCTGAGTGGCGAAGAAGACGAAGGCGAATTCCGGGCGCAGGTCGCAGCCGATGGTCAGCTCGGCATGATCGAGATCGACCGCCAGGCGGTCCGCGTAGGGCTGGTCGGCCAGGCTCTCGGCGAGGGCGATGTTGACGGCCCGGGAATCCAGCGGGAACTCCTTCCAGGAGCGGGTGGTGCGCACCCGGAAGCGGAGCGGGGCCTGGTTTGGCCGCGCGGCCAGCAGGGGGGCGACGACCTCGGGCATGGCGGCGACCACCACCGCCCGGATCTCGGCCAGCGCCGGGGGGACCCGAATGCCGGGCGAGAACGAGGTCAACCCGAAGGCTTTGGGCAACTGCTCCTGGACGCGCGCCAGCTCCCACGGGGCGAAGGGGGCCCCCGCCGCCTTGCCAAGCCACAGGCGCCCGCGCACCCGCCGCGCCGCCAGGCCGTCAATTTCCCGCAGCAGGCGCCGCAGGTTGTCGGCCAGGCAGGATTCGAAGCGCGAACGGTTCTGCCCCTTCAGCGCGATTTCGCCGTAGCGGCAGAGGATGGCATTGGTGTTCACGGGCGGGGGCGGTGCCGGTCAGACGTTGAAGAGGGCGGCCAGGTCGAGCCGGGACTGGGCCTCGAGGGCGAAAAGGGTCTTGGTGTGGGTGATGCCGGAGATCTGGTGGGGCATGACGTCGCAGACGATGCGCGAGAGGGACTTGTTGTCGGCGACGCGGACGATCGCCACCAGGTCGTACTCGCCGGCCACGGTGTAGACCTCGGTGACGCCGTCGATGGCGAGGACGTCCGCGACCACGGACTTGAGCTTCGCCCGTTCCACATTGACCAGCACGATGGCTGTGACCATGCCTCCGTCTCCTTGGTTGTGGTGAGATGTTGCCATGGGGCGACTATACCGCCAATCCGGCGGAATGGAAACCGGCGGCGCGTGTTCCCGGCCCCGAGGCAGGGGGGCCGTCTTGTGGGTGGAGCCACTCTGCCCGCGCAAGGTTGGCGGCGAGGACGTGGCTCGTTGGTAGTGGCGGCTTCAGCCGCTGCGCCCGGGGCCGAGCGCCTGAAGGCGCCACTACGAACCCCAACTCCCGCGCCCACACAAGACTGACCCCCTACCCCCGGGGGATTTGACACTTGGCCCCGACCCTATACAATACCTGTTCCCGAAATGCGGGCCGCATCATCGTCCAACTGAATTCCCCCACTCCGAGGTTGTCGTGGAAATCCTGCGCCTGGCCGGCATCGGCCTGTTCGTCGTCCTGTTCTTCGGGCTGTGCATCTTCGTGCACGAACTGGGGCATTTCCTGGTGGCGCGCTGGCGCCGGCTCCACGTCGTGGCCTTCTCGATCGGGTTCGTCAAGGCGTATGGCTGGACGCGCGACGGGATCGAGTACCGGATCGGCTGGTTTCCCTTCGGCGGCTATGTGGACCTGCCGCAGATCGACGCGACCGGCGAACCGAAGCTCAAGGACGGCACGCCATTGCCGCCGGCCAAGCCGATCGACCGCATCCTGACGGCGGCCGCGGGTCCGGCCTGCAACGTGCTCTTCGGCCTGCTGCTGGGCGCGTTCCTGTGGTGGCACGGCATCCCGCAGGACACCCCGAAGATGTCCGAGATCGTGGTCGCCGAACTGGAGGCGAACAGTCCCGAGGCGGAGGCCGGCCTGCGCAACGGCGACCGGATCGTGCGCATCAACGGCACGCGCTTCTACGGCACCTGGAACGACCTGGTGCGGGAGATCCTGTTCACGGTCGGGGACGTGGAGCTGGAGGTGTTGCGTGAGGGGCAGGCGGCGACGGTGCGCTACCGGCCGGTGCCGAACCGGGTGCGCCTGCGCGGCGAGGAGGTCGCCTATCCGTTCTTCTTTCCGGAGCTGCCCCTGGTTACCCAGGTGCGTCCGGGATCGCCCGCGGAGCTGGGCGGCTTGCGCAACGGCGACGAGGTGGTGGCGGTCAACGGCCAGAAGGTCGTGCGGCACGATGACCTGGCGCGGATCCTGGCCGATGTGCGGACGGAGGAATTCACCTTCACGGTGCGGCGCGACGGGGCGCTGGCCGAAGTCGGCCCGGTGAAGCCGCAGATCCGGCACGGCGGCCATGTCCTGGGGATTGTCCAGGCGGAGACCCTGCATGCGACGGTGGCGCGGATCGGCAGCCGCTGGCGCCCCGCCACGGAGGCGGCGGGACTGCGCGTCGGCGACCGCATCCTGACCATCGACGGGCAGGAACCGGCCAGCGTCGAGGAATTCGACCGCATTCTCGGCGAGGGCGATGCCGCAGCCACGGCCAAGCTCCAGATCGACCGGGCTGGCAGTCCCGTCGACCTGGCCGTGACAACGGCGGCGGCGGCCATGCCGGTACGGGTCGCCTTCCAGTACGGGCCACCGCTGAAGGTCATGGCGGTCAGCCCCGGATCCGCAGCCGAGACGGCGGGCATCCAGCCTGGCGACCAGCTGGTCAGCGTCGACGGCCAGCCTTTGCGCGAGCCGGAGACGCTGGTCAAGCGGGTGCAGGCCAACATCCCGGCGGAACCCGGGGCCTCCCCGTCCCCGATGACCCTGGTGGTGAAGCGCGGCGGCGAGACCCTGACCTTCGCGGACCTGGTTCCCCAGCGGCAGCGGATCCACGAGCTCGGGCTAGACTGGATGATCTACAACCACCCGACGCCCTGGCAGCAGCTGGCGGACACCGTGACGATGTCCTACAAGTCGGTGCGCGGCATCCTCGCCAACCTGCTGTTCGGCTCCAGCACCCTCAAGCCCAAGCATTTGAGCGGCCCGATCGGCATTGTCCGGGCGATCGGCATCACCACCTATCACGGCGGCATCATCCCGGCATTGTCGCTGCTGGTGATGATCACCTTCAGCCTGGCGATCCTCAATCTGATGCCGTTCCCGGTGCTCGACGGCGGGCACATCGTCATGGCCCTCTACGAACAGGCGTTCCGGCGGGCGATCTCGCCGAGGATCATCCAGCCGCTCTTCTCGGTCTTCGTCGTCCTGCTCATTTCGCTGATGCTCTATGTGACCTTCTTCGACGTCCGCCGCATGATGCCGGCCAGCGTCACCCGCGACTACCGCCTGGTTCCCGCCCCGATGGCCCAGGATGAAGGATGAAGGATGAAGGATGAAGGATGAAGGATGAAGGATGAAGGGGGAAGGGCGATCTTCAATCGCCAGTTTCAGATTTAGGATTTAGGATTTCCCCGCATCGCGGGGCGGGGCTTCATCGAACTTGTTTTCGGGGATGAGGGCGGCAAGGGCGACGCGGATCTGGCCGGGATCGGCCTCGGCAGCGAGGTCGCGAATGGCGTCGAGATCAACCGGGGCGCGGGTGGCGGGATCCTTGCGGGCGACGTAGATGCGGTCGAAGGGGGTGCGCTCGACCTTCTCCTCGTCGGTGAGCAGCTCCTCGTATTCCTTCTCGCCGGGACGGAGGCCGGTGATGCGGATCTCGATGTCCTTGCCGGGGGTGAGTCCGGAGAGCTCGATGAGGCGGCGGGCCATGTCGTAGATGCGCACCTGCTGGCCCATCTCGAGGACCATGATATCGCGGTCGTGGCCGATGACGGCGGCCTGCAGGAGGAGGTCGACGGCCTCGGGGATGGACATGAAATAGCGGACGACGTTCTCGGAGGTGACGGTGACCGGGCCGCCCTCGCGGATCTGCTGCTTGAAGAGGGGGATGACGCTGCCGCTGCTGTCCAGGACATTGCCGAAGCGGACGACGACGAACTCGGTGCCGACGGCGGGCCGTTCGAGGGCGACGCGCTCGGCGAGGCGCTTGCTGGCACCCATGACGCTGCTCGGGCAGACGGCCTTGTCGGTGGAGATGAGGACGAAGCGGCGGACGCCGGCGGCCTCGGCGGCGGCGAGGGTGGCGGCGGTGCCGAGGACATTGGTCTCGAGGGCGCGGGCGGGATTGTCCTCCATCAGCGGCACATGCTTGTAGGCGGCGGCATGGAAGACGACCTCGACGCCGTTGCCGACCAGGGCGCGACGGAGCTGGGCAGGGTCGCGGACATCGCCGATGACACTGGCCAGGGGCAGGCCGGTATGGGCCTGGCGCAGGCGCCGGGTCAGGTCGTAGAGATTGAACTCGGACAGCTCGAAGAGGGTCAGGCGCGCCGGGCCGTAGGCCGCGAGCTGTCGGCACAGTTCGCCGCCGATGCTGCCGCCCGCCCCGGTGACCATGATGCTCTTGCCGCGGACGAAGGTGGCGACATCGGTGCGGTCAAGCTTGACGGGCTGGCGCCCGAGCAGGTCCTCGATCTCGACGTTGCGGATGTGGGAGACGTCAATCTGCCCATCGGCGATCGCCGTGTAGTCGGGCACCATGCGCAAAGTGCACTGGGTGTCCTCGCGCTCGAGCTGGGACATGATCTCGCGGATGCCGGCCGGCGTCGAATACGGCGGCAGCAGGAGGATCTCGGAGACGACCAGCTGGCGGGCCCAGCCGCCGGTCTCGGCGATGCCCCCGAGGATGCGCACGCCGCGCAGGGACTGTCCCGGACGCACGCCCTCGGTGAGGATGCCGAGGAGGTCCCGGCGGCCGTCGGAGCCGACGCTGTGGATGAGCTTGTTGGCGGCCTGCGGCGAGCCGAGGATGAGGGTGCGCACCGCCTTGTCGGCGGGGTCGCGGCTGCGCCCGGCGGCCTCGCGGATGATGCGGGTGAGGACGCGCTTGCCGGAGATCGCCGCAAAGCAGATCATGAAGTCGAGCACCAGCACCGGTCGCGACAGGCCGGCAAAGTACGTGGTGTGCCAGATCATCACCGCCACGAAGAGGATAGCGCTGGCGACAACATTGGCCAGGAAGATACGCACCAGGTCGTGGATGCTGACATAGCGCCACATGCCGCTGTAGATGCGGAACAGGGCGAAGACCAGCAGCTTGACAGCGATGGCCACCGGCAGGAGGCGCTCCAGAGACTCGATCTCGTCCGGCCGGAACTCGAAGAAGCGCAGGTAGAAGGCAAGCAGCACCGAGAGGGCGACGGTGAAGCCGGAAGTGACGAAGACGAGCAGCGTCTTCAGCGGGAAGAGCCGCCCGACGAGGATCTCGATCAGACGGTTCAGGCGCTGGACCGGCGTCAGCTCGCGACGGCGTCCGGCGCTTGCCGCCGCATCGTCGGCGGCGATTTCCCTTGCTGGTTTCGGCTTGGCCATGGCCTCGTCTCAGTGCGTGCAGTCGGCCTGGGCGGCCGGGATGATGGCATGGAGGGCAGCGCAGACGCGGGCGGTGTCGGCCTCGGTCATGCCCGGGAAGATGGGCAGGGAGACGATTTCCCCGTAGATGGCCTCGGCAACAGGAAAGTGGCCTGGTTGGTAGCCGTAGGTCTCGCGGTAGTAGGGATGGAGGTGGAGGGGCAGGTAGTGGACGCTGGCGCCGATTTCATGGGCCTTGAGTCCGTCGATGACGGCATTGCGGTGGATGCCGGCGCGGTGCTCGTCGATGCGCACGACGAAGAGGTGCCAGGAGTGGCGGGCGTCGGGGCGCTCGACAGGCAGGCGGAGGCCGGGGATGGTGGCGAGGCCCTCGCGGTAGCGGGCGGCAATGGCACAACGGGCCTGCCAGAGGCGCTCGGCCTTGGCGAGCTGGTGGACGCCGATGGCGGCGGCCGTGTCCGGCAGGTTGTACTTGAATCCGGGGGCGATGATCTCGTAGTACCAGGAGCCCTCGCGGGTGAAGCGCTTCCAGGCGTCGCGGCTGATGCCGTGGAGGGCCATGATGCGCATGCGGTCGGCCCAGTCCTCGCGCTCGGTGGTGGCCATGCCGCCTTCGCCGGTGGTGATCGTCTTGTTGGCGTAGAAGGAGTGGCAGGCGATGTCGGCGGTGCGCCCGGCCATCGCCCAGGCGCCGTTGGCATCCCGGTAATGGGCCGGGCCGCAGTGCGCGCAGTCTTCGACCAGGAACAGGCCATGCCGGTCGCAGAGGGCGCGCAGGCGCAGGACGTCGGCGGTCTGTCCGCCGTAATGCACGGGGATGATGCCGCGCACCGGGCCATGGTGCGCGGGGACGCCAGGCACGGGACGCCCGGCGGCCAGGTCGGCCAGGATGCGCTCGACCTGGTCGACATCGAGGTTGAAGTCCTCGTCGCGGACGTCGCACAGGACGGGAGTGGCGTTGAAGTAGCGGACCACCTCGGCGGTGGCGGCGAAGGTCAGGGTCGGCACGATGACCAGCTCGTCCTCCTTCAGGGCCAGGGCCTCAAGGGCCAAGTGCAGGGCGGCGGTGCAGGAGTTCAGGGCGACCGCGAACCTCGCGCCCGTCCAGGCGGCGAACTCCGCCTCCAGGCGATGGGCCAGCCGTCCCGTGGTCAGCCAGCCCGAGCGCAGGCAGGCCGCGACCTCGGCGATCTCCTCCTCGCCGATGGCCGGACGGTGAAAGGGCAGATAGTCGGAATGCTCGGTCATGGGCTCTCCGGAAGGTTGCACCAGGCCTCAGGACGACGGGGCCGGCCGTCCGACGGCTTCATTTGGCAAGGACGACAAATATAGTGGCGAGGAGGATTTTTGCATCCCCCCGGAGGGTGATCGAGCGGGCATACTCCTCGTAGAGGTCGAGCTTGCGGGGCAGAATGACGTCGCGGTACTCGCGTTCGGGGTCGGCGGCGGCGGCCAGGAGGGCCTCTTCGTTGCGGTAGCGGACCGAGGCGGGGTCGGTGATGCCCGGGCGCACCGCCAGGACCCGCGCCCAGCGTTCCGGATAGGCCGCCAGCCATGGCGGGACCTCGGGGCGGGGTCCCACCAGCGACATGTCCCCGCGCAAGACGTTGAGGAGCTGCGGCAGCTCGTCGACCTTAGTCTGGCGCAGGATCGCTCCGAAGCGCGTGACGCGCCGGGCGCTGCCGGGCTCGAAGCCCTGGCGCTCGGCTTCCGGGTCGACCGCCATGGTGCGGAACTTCAGCATCGTGAAAAGCCGTCCGCCGCGCCCGCCCCGCAACTGGCGGAAGAAGACCGGTCCCGGCGAGCCCAGGCGCACACCAAGGGCCACCAGCAGCAGCAAGGGCGAGAGGGGCAGCAACAGCGCCAGCGCGCCAAGGACATCGAGCAGCCGCTTGCCATGGCGCCGGTAGAAGGTCTCGTCCATGGGCGTCTCCGCGGTCATCCCGGCTAGAATCCCGCATCCACGGCCAGGGTGCGGATGGCGCTGGCCCGGCCCGTTGCCGGGTCATAGCCGACGACCGCGGCATGCAGCCGGATGCCCGCCTCCTCGACCGGCAGCCGGGTGGGCATGCCGGTGGTGAACTTGTGGATGACGGACGCGCAGGTGCGCCCGAGCACCGAGTTGACGCTACCGACCATGCCGACATCGGTCAGGAAGGCCGTGCCGCCAGGCAGGACCACGGCATCGGCCGTCTGCACATGGGTATGGGTGCCGATGACGGCGGTGACGCGCCCGTCAAGGAAGCGCGCCATCGCCGCCTTTTCGCTGGTCGCCTCGGCATGGAGGTCGACGACCACCGAGCGCACGGTCGCAGGCAGTTCGGCAAGGATGCGCTCGATGGTTGCGAACGGGCAGGAGGCCGTCTCCTTCATGAAGATGCGGCCCTGCAGGTTGATCACCGCGACCTCGCCCCCGGCGGGGTTCCGGAAGACGCCCCAGCCGCGCCCGGGCTGGAGGGGGCTGGCATTGGCCGGACGCAGCACCTGGTCGAACTGGCGGACCTCCTGGACGAAATCGCGCTGGTCCCAGACATGGTCGCCGGTGGTGACCACGTCAACCACCCCGAGGAGCTCCTTGACGCAGGAGGCGGAGAGGCCCGCGCCGCCGGCGGCGTTCTCGCCGTTGACGACGACGAAGTGGCACTGGTGCTCGCGGCGCAGCTCGGGGGTCAGCTCGCGCACCGCGCGGCGCCCCCCCTTGCCCACGACATCCCCAATGAAAAGAAGATTCATGATCCGGCACCCTTGCCCAATCGCCAGCATGCGTACGTTCGCTGACGCATGTGATTATCGTCCTCGTTCTCGTCCTCAAACATCAAGCGCTATGAGTTGAGCGTTGAGCGTTCCTGAATCGGCAATCCCTCGTCCATCCACGCGCTGGCGACGGGCGTCAGCGCGGCGGCCGCTCCTCGACCAGGCGCTGGGCACGGGCCAGCGACTCGAAGGTGCCGGCATCGCTCCACCAGCCGTGCATCCGGCTCCACCCCAGCCGCCCCACCCGGAGATAATGGTTG
This sequence comes from uncultured Victivallales bacterium, assembly GCA_964490525.1. GTDB lineage: Bacteria > Verrucomicrobiota > Lentisphaeria > Victivallales > CAZBDL01 > CAZBDL01. Next base: position 10,401 of record CAZBDL010000017.1, read on the forward strand.
TTGACGTCGGTGATCTCCAGCTCGCCGCGCGCCGACGGGCGCAGCGTGCGGATGATCCCGTAAACCTCGGCATCGTAGAAGTAGACGCCGGTGACGGCCTGGCGGCTTTTCGGCGCCTGCGGCTTCTCGACGATGCCGACGATGCGCTCGCCGTCCAGCTCGGCCACCCCGAAGCGCTCGGGGTCGTCGACTTCCTTGAGCAGCAGGTGCGCACCGCCGCCCTGCTCCCGGTAGCGCGCCAGGGCGGGGGCCAGCGGATCCTCGAAGAGGTTGTCGCCGAGGATGACCGCGACCGGGGCGTCCCCGGCGAACTGCTCCGCCAGTCCGAGGGCCTGGGCGATGCCGCCGGCCTCGTCCTGCACCCGATAGGTGAAGCGGCAGCCGAAGTCGCGCCCGGAGCGGAGCAGGTTGACGATGTCGCCGATGTGGCTGCAGCCGGTGACCACCAGGATGTCCTCGATCCCGGCCCCGGTGAGCTTCTCAATCGGATAGTAGATCATCGGCTTCCGGGAGACCGGCAGCAGGTGCTTGTTGGTGACGTTGGTCAGCGGGCGCAGGCGCGTCGCCGCGCCGCCGGCCAGGATCACGCCCTTGGGCGATGCGTTCATGCGGATTCGCTTCCCTTCAATGGTGACATCAAGGTATTATACCCTTCGCCCGCCCGCTTGTCGATGCGCGCCCTGTCGCCCATTCCGGGGCGGCGATGGAATCGGCAGGCCTCAGGCGGTCGTGCGGCGGCCTCGGGATCCCGCCCGGCAGACGGGAAAGACGGCGACCCGGAGGAGCGTGGTGCCATAGGGCACGAGGCGCAGCTCGACCCTCTCCCCGGTGACCATCCTGGCGGCCGCCCGGCGGTCGGGAATTCCCGGCGTGAAGCTAAAGTTGCCGGTGTGCTCCTCCTCGACGGTGATCCAGACGTTCTTCGCCGGATCCGCCAGCTTGCCGACCTTCGCCACGATCCGTCGCCGACGCTCGATGTCCCACCCCTTCAGGGCATGGGCGGGCAGGCGCAGGGAGACCTGCGGATGCTCCCAGACGCCGAGACGCGGAGGGTGGACCTCGACCTTGACCGCCCCCGGCCTGCTCAGCTCCGCCGGATCCAGGGCGTACTGCCAGTCGCCTTGCGGGAACAGCTCGAGCGACGGGAACTCCGGGCTCTGGTTGCGGTCGTTCCGGTTCACCGTCCGCCGTGCCTTCACCGGCAAGGCATAGAGGATCGGGCCGCGCACGATGGCGACACCGCCATCGACCGACGCCTCGCAGGCCACCTCCATGGGCAGGACCAGGCTGACCCGGTCACCCGGCTGGAAGATCCGCTTCACCGCGAAGAATCCCTTCGCACGGAACCCCTTCTGCTCGGCGCCGTTGATCAGCAGCCGGGGCTTCCTGCACCAGGCGGGGACGCGCAGCGTCAAGGCCATGTCAACAGGCCGCGCCGCCGCCACCCGGAAGCAGACCTCCTCGCCGAAGGGGTAGTGGGTCTCCTCATGGAGGGTCACCTCCTGACCGTCCTTCCGGAAGGTGAACGTCGACGGGCCATGGAGGGCCGCCACCGGATGGCCGTCGCGCAGCATCCACATGCGGGCCAGATAGACCGGCAGGATGCGGTTGACCTCGCCGGTGCAGCATTCCGTGCCGGGCTTCGGGCAATAGCACATCCACTTGCCGCCGAAGGCGCATTCCATGTGGTTGGACTCGCGGCTGAGGATCACCTGGTTGGGGGCGGAGAAGTACTGCAGCTGCCGGAAGTCCTTGGTGACCGCCCCGGGAAAGCCGTTGAAAAAGGCCCGCTCCATGGCATCGGCATAGGCTGCCTCGCCGGTCGCCAGGAGCAGATGGCCGGCCGTCCACAGGAAGTCCGCGATGTCGCAGGTCTCGTGGCCATCCCGCGACGTCCGCGTGCGCAGGCATTCGGTGGAGCTGGGCACGCCGTCCACCAGCAGGTGGTGCCGGAACAGCTTCGCCATCGCCGCCCGCGAATAGTCCAGATAAGCCTTCTTGCCCGTATGGCAATAGAGGATCGCCCCCTGCTTCATGGTCTCGAGATAGGTCACCCCATGCGTCTGCGACGGCTTGTCGGCAACGATGTTGCCCGGCCGAAGCCCCTCGTCATGGTCGGCCGCATCCCGCAGGAAGCGCGTCCAGGCCGACTCGGCCATGGCCAGGAGCCGGCGCTGCCCGGTCCGGGCATAGGTCCAGCACATGATCTCGACGTTGCAGACGTCGCGGTGTCGGGCATGGTCGTGCCGGTGCCCCAGGTAGTGGCGCGCCAGCGCCGCCGGGATGCGCTCATCCCCAGTGGCCTCGCCATAGGCAATCAGCGCCCGGAAGAAGATGGCATGGGACCACCGCCCCGCGTCCATCGGCGCCTTGCAGGAGCGCGGTCCCAGGTAGCCATCCCGGTCCGCATGGGCCAGGACATAGTCCACCTGCTCGCGCGCCAGCGCCGTCAGCCCGGGATCGTCGAGGAGCAGGCCAAGGCGGGTGAAGCCGTCCACCCAGTAGGCGGTCTGCTCGTAGGGCCACCACGGCGCCGTCCCGGGGCGGAACGGAATGTCCGGCTGCGCCCAGCATTTCGAGTTGAACGGGAAGCCCGCCACCCCGAGATGCCCGGTCAGCCCCTGGCGCTGCACGTCGCCGAGATGCCGCAGCCATCCCGCCGGCGCCACCCGCCCCCCCGGCCCGGGGTCCGCATAACGTCCGAAGTACCTCTTGCCCATGTCTGCTTTTCCTTTTCCTGCCAGCCAGCCGAAAAAAAACCCGCCGTCGCGGGCGGGACAGGCGAACTCGCCAAGGGAAGGACTGATCCGTCAGCGCCGCCCGGAGTTGCGGCCACGGATCTTGCCGCGCTTGAGGAAGCCGTCGTAGTTGCGCATGACCAAATGGGACTCGAGCTGGCTGAGGGTGTCGAGCATGACGCCGACGATGATCAGCAAACTGGTGCCGCCAAAGAAGGAGGCCACCTCGTAGGGAATGCGCAGCCAAGAGTAGAGAACCATCGGGAAGATGGCCAGGGCGGCGAGGAAGATCGCACCAGCCAAGGTGATGCGGGTCATGGCCGCGTCGAGGAAGTCGGCGGTCGGCTTGCCCGGACGGATGCCCGGGATGTACGCGCCTTCCTTCTTCAGGTTGTCGGCGATCTGGATCGGGTTGAACTGGTTCGCCACCCAGAAGTAGGAGAAGACCAGGATGAGCAGGCCGTAGATCGCCATGTAGCTCAGCGAGTCGTGGTTGAAGAAGCGCGCCAAGGGCTGCGCAAAGGGCAGCCACTGCAGGATCATGCTCGGGAACATCAGGATCGCGCCGGCAAAGATGATCGGCATGACGCCGGCGAAGTTGACCTTCAGCGGCATGTAGGTGCTGCCGCCCTTCATCTTGTTGAAGCCGACGACCCGCCGGGCCATCTGGATGGGAATGCGGCGCTGCCCCTGGGTGAGCATGATCGTCGCGGCGGTGACGCCCACGAAGATGAGGCAGAGGATGAGGAAGTGGACCGGTGTGAAACGGGTGCCGGTGATGCCGCCGCCCGTGCGGGCCATGTCGTATAGCCCGTAGAAGGCATGGGGCATGCGCGAGACGATGTTGACGGTGATGATCAGGGAGACGCCGTTGCCGATGCCGTGGCTGGTGATCTGCTCGCCGAGCCAGACGAAGAGCATCGTGCCGGCGGTCAGCACGATCACGGTCATGACCATGAAATAGGCCTTGGGCACGAGGATCAGGTTCTCCGCGCCCGCCACCTGCAGGCCGATCCGGCTCGGATCGAGCATCACCAGCGCCGCCATCGCTCCCTGGATGATGCAGATCAGCACCGTCAGGTAACGCATGTACTGGTTGATCTTCTGCCGCCCGACGTCCCCCTCCCGCGCCAGCTTCTCGAGCGAGGGAATGACCGGCGTGAGCAAGGTCATGATGATGGATGCGGAGATGTAGGGCATGATGCCCAGCGTCGCGACCGCGAAGTTCTCCAGCGCGCCGCCGCTGAACATGTCGAACATGCCCATGAAGCCGCCGGCCGCACCGGCATTCTTCTCGAAGAGGACCTTCAGGGCCCGCGCATTGACGCCGGGACAGGGAATCGCCGCCGCGATGCGGCAGAGCGCCACGATGCCGGCGGCGAAGAGGATCCGCTGCCGCAGCTCCTTGATCTTGAAGCTATTGATGAACGCTGAAAACACCGCGCTTCTCCCGTCTTTCCCGGATGGCGGCGCCGTCCGCCCGGATGGCGCGGCGCCTCGCCGACGCTAGTCCCCGACCACCTCGCAGGTCCCCCCGGCGGCCTCGATCTTGGCCTTCGCCGACGCCGAGAACATCCGCGCCCGCACGGTGAGCGGCTTGGCCAGCTCGCCGTTGCCGAGGATCTTCAGGCCACAGCCGCCGCCGCGGATCAGGCCCATCGCCTCGAGCGAGGCCAGGTCCACGCAGTCGTTCGCCTGGCAACGCGCCTCGAGCGCGGCCACGTTCACCAGACTGTATGCCTTGTGGTTGGGGCTCTTAAACCCACGCTTCGGCAAGCGCCGGAAGAGGGGCACCTGGCCACCCTCGAAATACGGACGGTACTTGGAGCCGGAGCGCGCGTGCGCGCCCTTGTGGCCGCGGCCGGACGTGCCGCCCTGGCCAGAGCCGTCGCCGCGGCCAACCCGGGTCCGGACTTTCCGGGAGCCGGGGGTCGGTGTCATCTCGTGCAGTTTCATCGGTTCATTCCCCGGGGTTCGTTCAGAGGACGGTGAGATTGCGCCGGGCCATGATCTCCTCGGAGGTCCGCAGGAGGCTGATCGCCTTCATCGTGGCCTGGGCCATGTTGATCGGGTTCTCGGAGCCAAGGCTCTTGGCCAGGACATCGCTGACCCCGGCCAGGTCGAGGACCGCCCGCACTGCGCCGCCGGCGATGAGCCCGGTGCCGCGCGACGCAGGCCGGATCAGCACCTTCCCGGAACGGAACTTGGCTTCGATCGGATGGGTCACGGTGGAGCCGCTCATCGGCACCTGAACCAAGGCGCGCCGGGCAATCTCGTTGCCCTTGCGGATGGCGTCGGCCACCTCGTTCGCCTTGCCCACGCCAATGCCGACCTGGCCGCGGCGGTTGCCCACCACGACCAGCGCGCGGAAGCTGAAGTTCCGGCCGCCCTTGACCACCTTCGAACAGCGGTCAATGCTGACGACCCGCTCCTCGAACTCGCCGGAGCCCTCGCTGTCGCGGCGGAACGACGACCCGGAGGAGCTCCGCTCCTTCGGGGCCGCAGCCGCCACCGGGGCCGCCGCGGCGACAACATCCTCGGCCACCGCCTCGACAACGGCACCCTCTTCGTTCTGCAATGTCTCAGTCATGCAACGTCCTCCTAGAACTCGATGCCGCCCGCGCGGACGGAATCCGCGAAGGCCTTGACCCGCCCATGGAAGCGGAATCCGCCCCGGTCGAAGACGACCCGGCGAATGCCCGCCGGCGCGGCCTTCTCCGCCGCCATCCGGCCCAGCAGCTCCGCCCCGGCACGGTTCGTCTTCGCCCCCTGGTCCCGGAAGCTCCGCTCGAGGGAGGAGACCGCCGCCAGCGTGCGCCCGGCCTCGTCGTCGATGAACTGCGCATGAATGTGCAGGTTGGTGAAGCACACCGCCAGGCGGGGGCGCTCGGCTGTGCCGGAAATCTTGCGGCGCAGGCGGTTGTGACGCCGGATGCGCTGTTCCTTCTTGGTCTTGTAGCGTGCCATCGGAAATGCCTTTCTCGGGATCAGCCGACCGTCTTGCCTTCCTTCATCACCACGTGCTCGCCCAGGTACCGCACCCCCTTGCCCTTGTAGGGCTCCGGCTTGCGGAAGCGCCGCAGCGAGGCGGCCACCTCGCCGACCAGCTGCTTGTCGGCACCCTCGATCGTCACCTTGGTGTTGTCCGCCACCGTCACCTTGACGCCCGGATGGACCGGGTAGACGATCGGATGCGAATACCCCAAACTGAGGGTGACCTGCTGCCCGGCGACCTGCGCCCGGTAGCCAACCCCGATGATCTCCAGCTGCTTGCGGAAGCCCTCGGTGACGCCGATGACCATGCCGTTGATCAGGCTGCGCGCCAGGCCATGCATGGCCTTCGCCCGGGTGCTCTCGTCGGCCCGGGAGACGACGATCGCGTTGTCCACCACCTGCGCCGCGGTCAGCGGCGGCAGGGCCTTGCTCAACTTGGCCTTCGGCCCCTCGACATCGATGACCCCGTCATGCACCGCGACCTTGACGCCGGCGGGCAGCGGAATCGGTTTGTTGCCTACTCGCGACATTGTTCGTGTTCCTTGTGCAGCTCCGGCTCACCAAACGGTACAGAGGATTTCCCCGCCGACATGGTCGTGGCGGGCCTGGCGGCCGCTCAGCACGCCCTTGGGCGTGGAGAGGATGACGATGCCCATGCCGTTGCGCACCCGGGGGATCTCCCGGCTGTGGCAATAGCGTCGGCAGGAGGCGCGGCTGACGCGCTGGATGCCCTCGATGACGGGCGCCCGGTGCCGGTACTTGAGCTTCATCACCAGGCGGCGCGAGATGCCTTCGCCCTCCTCGCGCCAGCCATCGATGTAGCCCTCGCCCTGAAGCACCTCGGCAATTGCCCGCTTCATCTTCGAGGCGGGCATCGCCACCTCGGGCTGCAAGGCCGCGACGGCATTGCGCACCCGGGTCAGCATATCGGCAATCGGATCCTGCATGCTCATGGTATGGTTTGCCTCCTACCAGCTGGACTTGGTGACGCCCGGGATCTGGCCGCTCGAGGCCAGCTCGCGGAAGCAGATGCGGCACAGCTTGAACTTGCCGATGTACGCCCGGGAACGGCCGCAGCGGGCGCAACGGTGATAGGCCCGAACCTTGAACTTCGGCGCCCGGTTCGCCTTGGCGATCTGACTCTTCTTGGCCATGGTGTTCTGCTGCTCCCTGGATTACGACGCGAACGGCATTTCAAGCAGACGCAGAAGCTCGCGGGCCTCGTCGTCGCTTCCGGCAGAGGTGATCATCGCAATGTTCAAGCCCATCTGCCGCTTGAGCTTGTCCGGATCGATCTCCGTGAAGACGGTCACGTCCTCGATGCCCAGGTTGTAGTTCCCCGAACGGTCGAAGCCCTTGGGCGAAACCCCGCGGAAATCGCGGATGCGGGGCAGGACGTTGTGGACCAGGCGGTCGTAGAAGTCGTACATCCGGCCACCCCGGAGGGTAACCATGACGCCGACCGGCATCCCCTTGCGGAGCTTGAAGTT
>CAZBDL010000018.1:0-16078 GCA_964490525.1 uncultured Victivallales bacterium
GGAGGCCAGCGAGTCGCCGACCATGAGGATGCGGCCGGCCGGAAAGCGCCGACGGCTGCCGGCGCGCTCCTGGAGCCGACGGCAGGCAAGCCGGAAGACCGCCGGATAGGGCTTGCCGAAGTACACCGGCCGCTTGCGGATGCCGTAGTCGCGGAGAATCTGACAGAGGAAGCGGGCCTTGCCGCCAGCCCCGATGCCAATCTCGCCCTCCGGCCCGTTCGGCCAGTAGCTGTCGGGATTCGGCACCAGCAACGGCCGCTCGGGATGGCGGATGAAGAAGTTCAGGGCCGCCCCGATGTTCGCCTGCCAATCATAGATGCCCTCACCGACAATCACCCCGGCGCAGCGTCCGATCTCGCGTGGTTCGCGCACCGTCTGCAGGCCGGCCCGCTCGGCGTAGTCCGGCACCCCCAGGTCGCCCAATGCATAGAAGCGCTGTCCGGCCAGGCCGTGGCGCGCCACATGCGGGGCCAGGGCATGCCCGCAGGAAAGGATATCGTCCGGACCCAGCCCCAGCCCGGCCTTCGCCAGGGTAGCGCTCTTCTCCTCGGGCGAGTGGTTGCCGTCGTTGGTCAGCAACAGGAAGGGAATCCCTTCCTTGCGCAGGTGCGTGATCAGCGCGGCGGCCCCGGGCAAGGCATGGCGCCCGGCAATCAGCGTACCGTCGATGTCGAAGAGGATGCCGTCGAACCCAGCCCGATGCCCCTCCCACCAGGTGGCAAACGAGGGATGGACGGTAGCGCTCATCGGACGACCAACATTGACTTCATCAGGGCCTGCGCCTCCGCCTCCTTGCCCAAGGCAGCGGCCACCGCCACGGCAAAGGCGAAGGCGGCCCCCGGCCCCCGGCCAGTGACCACCGGGCCATCCACCTCAGCCGAGTTGCCGGTGTAGCTCGCCCCCGCCTTGGCCACCGCCTCCTTGACCAGCGCCATCGGGTAGCCCGTGACCGTCCGCCCCTGGATGACGTCCGCCGCCGCCAGGACGATCGGCGCCGCGCAGATGGCACACACCGGACGTCCAGCGGCATGCACCGCCCGAACCAACACCAGGACCGCCGGGGTGTCGCGCAGGGTGGTCGATCCGGGCAGACCACCGGGCAGGATCAGCCCCGACAGGCCATCAGCGGCTACCTCCGCCAGGGTCGTGTCCGCCTGCAGGCGCAGGCCATGTGACCCGGTGATCTCGCGGCCGCCCACCCCCACCACCGTCACCGGCACCTCCAGACGGCGCAACACATCGACCGGCACCACCGCCTCGATCTCCTCGAACCCCTCCGCCAGCAGCACGGCGACAGCACGGCGATCCATGTCGTCCTCCCTCATTGCAATTCGGTAAAGGTCACAGATTATCGCCGCCCCCCCCGCCTGTCAACCGCCACAAACTGGCTCGCCAGGGCAACCCTCAGGACACAAGGCACGGGAAACGAGACACGGGACTCGGGACTCGCGACTCGGGAACCACAACCTGTAAGCCAGTCCTCGGCCTCAAGACACTGGAGGCAGGGCACCAGCTCCCCGTCGTCCGTTTGGTCCGTTTGGTCCGTTTACGTCCATACGCCCCGGCACCAAACCCCCGACCGAGCCCGGACAACCTCGTCGGCACATCCCGAAATATTCTTACAAGTAAGACAAGATGGGCGTGAAATCGCATGTGTCGCCATGCCAGATCTTACTGGACGGCGCTCACCTCGTAGGCGAAAGCCACCTTCTCGTGCGCGAACGTGTTTGCCGTGAAGGACAGGACGCCATCCGCAACGTTCGCCGGCACCCGGCCGATTCGCGTTCCCGACAGGTCCACCGCCCAGACCTCCGGAGCCTCTTCGGCGTCGGCAAGACGAATGAAAATGCTGGCCGTGCCTCTGCGCGCCAACAGCGGCAGCTCGCCAAACGCCTCCATGCGCATCCTGTTCCGGTCGGAGAACTTCATCATGGTGTTGGCCACGTCGGTCAGATGCATCACCAGGATTTTGCCTGAATGGGCAAGTTCCGCCCCATCCATGGAGACTGCGGCGACGGTCGCCGGCTGGTCGTCATTGACGACAGCCTGGAGGATGTGCCCCTTGATCTCGGCGTTCTTGGTGAACACGAAAACTTCGATCCGGGGAGCAACCACCTTGAAGCTCCCCGCCTTCTGATCAAGCTCGATCTCGCCGGTGGAACTTCTGGCCAGCCCCTGCTCGACTTGGAGATCCCCTGCCCCGAACCCCCCGGCTTTCCGAAGCGCATCGATCACCGCCAGTTCCGCATGGCCAACGCCGATGTCGATGCAAGGGACATCCCCCGTGCCTCCGACGGCATCAAGGGCCAAGGTGGCCACCGTCCCGGGAGGCAATGAGGCGGCGGTCGAATCCTTCGTCCAGACGACGCCGCCAACTCTGCCGACGAGCCCGAGCATCCAGGAAATGCGCGGAAAGGCCATGTCGCCACGCAGGCTCCCCGGCGGCAGCGGATCGGGAATCAAGGTGGGGAACGCCACGTCTGAGGCCCGGACGTCGCCCCGCATGAAGATGATGGCACCAAGCCTGTCCGACAAGGCATTGATCGGATCGCAGGATGTGTCAAAATAGTTCATGGGTGTCCGTCCTGAAATGTTCCTGGCATCATGGGAGTACGCAAAGCGATATAGGCCGTTCCACGCCTGCAGCGAGGCCATGGCTGACATGATGGGCCCGCTCTCCGATCGTGCGCAGTTGGGCATGGGCGTGTTGAATTCGGTCAGCACCATGGGCTTGCCGAGGACCCTGGAGATCATCTTTTTCCCGGGCATGGACAGCATGGTGCCGATCACGCTTCGCTGCGACGACAGGGAAGGAAGTCCCCACGGCGTTTCGGGAAAGCTGGGATGATCCCAATAGGCATGGTCGTCGACATAGTCGTATGCGGATCTCGCCAACAGCACGGGAACATTGGTGACCATGTTCTGGTCGGTGATCGGCTTGTCCATTCCCATGGCGGCAAAAAACGTTCGCATCTTCGCCAAGTACTCTCCGTAGATGTCGAGCAGGAATCGGTTCATCAACGACTCCTCGTCGTCGCCTGGGGACGCCTCATGCAACGCCCGCCATGCCGCGAACTTGCGCTCGTAGATCTCCCGGACGGCAGGGGACTCCGCACGGACATGCCGCCAGACGTGGAAAATGGTGCCCTCGTTGACCAGCGAGACGAGGGCGAGGGCTGGATCGTCCTTCCACGCTTGCCCGGTGTAGGGATTGATGTGCTCGAGCAGGTTGCGCGCGAAGAGCTGATGGTTGGCCAGTGCCCGGTCGTCGACGAAGACCATCGCCTTGAATTCGATGTTGTGCGAGGTGTTGTGCTGGGACTTGATCTCGGGGATCTCCCCTTCGGCAATGATACGGCTGACATACAGGTCGATCGTCAGGTAGATGCCACGCTGCTTGCAGGCAATGAGAAGATAGTCGAGTTGATCCATCCGTGCGGGATCAAGGGCGCAGGTCTTGTCGAGGGCAAGCATGTCGTCGAAATGGGAGATTCTCAACGAGTTGTATCCAGAAGCCGCAAGCCTCCTGGCCAGGGTGTCGGCCGTGCTTTTGTCCAGGTAGTTGGCGGTGAAGTTTATGTTGGTCCCATAGAGCTTGACGGGATGCCCCGGCTGGTTGACAAATTCGAAATGCTCGCCCACTGTCCGCAACGGGCCATGTTTGCCTGCCGGGGCATGATCTAGCAGGAACGAAAAGTCCAAGATCGAGCCGGGAACGACATCTGCAGGGAAGTCCAGCGCGCGCCAGTCCTGTCCGGGCATGGTATAGGTTGGGCCTGCAATCACAGGCGGAGGAATCTCGTCCCGTGCGCCCGAGACGCCGACGATCATCCACTGAGCCGCACCCTCGCTGCGGATGGAGATGTGGTCGATGGCCTTTTCCTGCACTGGGATCACGGTGAGATAGAGGCCGACATAGGAGGAGAGATTCTCGCCAGTCCAGACGACGCTGGCCGACGGCAACGCATGGGGTCGCCACCAATCCCCCACATGTTGGCCCGCCTCCATCGCATGTGCTTCGCTCGTCCCGTCTCCATAGGTGACGGAGACTGTGCCGACGTGCCCGCCTCCCTCGGGTGTCCAAGCGGTGGCATGGAGCAGGCAGATCTGCCGAAAGGCATGCCCGGCAACGGGAATTTCGGCCGCCGAGGGAAAGTCCCGCCAGCGCTCCCCATGGCCAAGGACGAGGCACGACCGGCCCTCATTATTGACGGGATCGATGACCTCGAACATGACGCCGCCAACGCGCTGTTTCCCGACCTGGATCATGCTCAGGTCATTTCCGGAGCCCTGGTCGGTCCAGCCGCCCTTCCCATCTCCGGCAACCTCGTCGCAAAACCCCATGTTCGCCGCCCCATGCATGTCCAACGGGGTCGTGTCGTACGGCAGGACCGCCATCTCCAACGCCAGTTTTCCTTGTTTGAATTCCTTCCCCGCGTAAGGGTTGAACCGAAAGCGCAGCGAATAGGTGTCCAGTGCAAACTTCCGGTCGTCCTGGAGCAGCACCTCGCCGTCCCCCTTGATGACGATCCTGGAATTGCTGCCGGGGGACCCCGGGATTTCGAGCGTGCCGAACGACTCCATCCGACGCTGGAACCCCGACTCGTCATATTCCGAGGCCAACGCCCAGGCGGCATCGCCAACCTTCAAGATCCGGCCGGCAAACGTGCCAACGGGCAACTCGAGCACAAGCGAAATCTCGCTCGTCGGGACAGAGACCTCCGCATTGACCGCCACTTCGTATCGGACGGTTCCGTCCGGACTAGGCGTCATCCTCTGCTCGATGGCCAGGGGGATTCCCGAGACGAGCAGGCTTCCCTTGAGCACCCAGACGTCCCCCTGAAAGCTCGGGAATCCCTGATCCCGGGCCACCGTGACATCCTGCTGGAAGACGCGAGTCCATCCCTCGCCATAGTGGTTGATCCGGGCGGAAATCCCGTCGATGAGAAATGCTCCGCTCTCCGAGACCTTCACGGACTTCGGAATGTCCGCAGCGGTAGCAACGCCGCCCCAGGTTAGGCCGACCGCGCACAGCATGCTCAGCAGCAGTCCACGAGACGTCATCTCTACCTCCTCAATTGTTGTTGCTAGGTGCCTCTTCAATCGTGGCATGTGTCCGCCATTCATGGGCGCAAACAATGGTAATAGTAGTCCGTGTCTCCGCCTTCTCCCGCCAGCAGGACGGCCTGATGCATCCAGCGCACCCCCATGTCCCCAAAAACCAGATTGATGCCGCCGCCATAGCGGCTCTCCCCGCCGCCATGCCGGTTCCCGACTGGGGGAGCAATGCCCTCACTGGCCCCCTTCAACGGCGAGAACAAGTATCGGCGATCCCACGTCCCTGCCGTTTGCCAATCGGTTCCATCCCCGACGAAGGCACTGACGGACGGGTTTCGGATCTGTCGCAGGCGCTTTCTCCTTTCACTGGGATTCCACCATCCGTCATGCAGTCCGAACTGGTATTTGCTCCAACCATAGCCGCCACGCGCCACCGCATGCTTCGACGACGGGCAGAAGAAGACGGGCAACTCCTCGGCCTTGGCCAAGGTCAAGTCCCCCTTGCCGCCCAGGTAGGGCGACAGTTCGAGCTTCCACTGCCCCGTGTTCTGGACGGGGCCCGATGTCGCCGCAATCGGCATCCAGTCGTCGTAGTCATCCGCATAGAGGGGCGTGGCCACCGCGATGTTCTTCAGCAGTCCCTGGCAGGCGCTGCGCTTGGCCATTTCCCTCGCCTTTCCCAAGGCGGGCAGCAGCAGCGACGCCAAGATGGCGATGATGGCGATGACCACCAACAGTTCGATGAGCGTGAACGGATGAGCTGGACGTGCCCCCGCCATTGGGGCTACGGCAGATGCCGCTGGCGACCCCATAAGGGTGTCCACGGCCCGACGCCGCCGTCCCCGTCCACCAGTCATCGCTTCGGCCGGATATACCTGCATGAGAACCTCCTCTCTGGCGGACGGCCTTGGGCAGCACCGTCAGCACCAACTTTGCATACTGTACTGTTCTGTTCTGGTATGCTTACCGTCAATATACGGCGCTCCGTAGCCAATGCAAGGCGGGCAAGCTTTTTTTTTCGGCCATGCGCCCCTCCTGGCGGCGCAGGCCCTCGGGATGCAGGGCGCGAGGCCACCACTGGGAGCTTGATTCCACTCCCTTTCGCGCTATCTTCGAGCGCATGGGCAAACAGATTGGCATACTGACCAGCGGCGGGGATTGTCCCGGGCTGAACGCCGCCATCCGTGGGGTCTGCCGGGCTGGCATCGATGGACACGGCATGCGGTTCACCGGCTTTCTCGACGGCTTCCGTGGCCTGGTCCACAACCGCCACGTCGACCTGGGGATGGACGCGCTGTCCGGAATCCTCACCGACGGCGGGACCATCATCGGCACGAGCCGTGACAAGCCGCACCGGATGCTGGTCGGCGACAGTGTGCTCGACATGACCAACGCGGCGGTCGAAACCTACCGACATCATCATCTCGACGCCTTGGTCTGTCTCGGCGGGGGAGGCACCCAGAAGAACGCCTTGCGCCTGAAGCAAGCGGGACTGAACATCGTCACCTTGCCGAAAACCATCGACAATGACGTGGCGGAGACCGACATCTCGTTTGGGTTCGACACGGCGTTGGGGATCGCCACCGAGGCCATCGACCGGCTGCACTCGACCGCCATGAGCCATAACCGGGTGATCGTAGTCGAGATCATGGGGCACCGCGCCGGCTGGCTGGCCCTGGAGGCCGGAATCGCCGGCGGTGCCGATGTCATCCTGATTCCTGAGATCCCGTATGATCCCGCGAAGGTGACGGAGGCGATCCTCACCCGGCGCCGGGCCGGCAAGCGCTTCAGCATCATCACCGTCGCCGAGGGTGCCTTGTCCACCCGACAAGCGAGCGAGGTCGGAAACCTGTTGAAGGCCAAGGCCAAGGCGAAAAGCAAGAGCGACGCCAAATTGGCGGCGGAACAATTGTGCCGCTTCCATGCCGAGCATGTCAGCCATACGGTTCAATTGACCGCCGAACTCGAGCGGATGAGCGGGGTCGAGGCTCGGTTGACCATCCTCGGGCATTTGCAACGGGGCGGAACCCCTTCCGCCGGCGATCGCGTCCTCGCCACCCGGCTGGGGGCCAAATGCGCCGAGATCCTTCAGGCGGGTCAGTACGGGGTGATGGTGGCCATGCGCCACGGGTCGGCCGTGCCAGTGCCATTGGAGAAGGTCGCCGGAGAGAAGAAGCTCGTAGCCCTGGATCATCCGTTGGTCCTGACCGCCCGATGGGTCGGCACCAGCTTCGGGGACTGAGCCCCCGCAGAGCGGCGGGAAACGCGGGGGGCCTGGAGGCTGCAGAACCATGCCGCACCCATGCTCCGACTGCTTGGACAACGGTGGGTCGACGGTGCACCACGACCTTGTCCGCTTGCTCCATGCAGGGCCGTGACCCACAAGGCAATCATCCTAAATTAGCGTAATCGAATACGCCGATTATTTTCTTTCCTTGCAGCTTAATTCCGCTTGCATTTGATATTTTCCCGTGTATTTTTGCGTAAACGTTTACTTTCACCTGCAAGGGCATGGCGATGGCGACGATCCGGGACATGGCGGTGGCGCTGGGGGTGTCGACGGCGACGGTGTCGCGGGCGTTCGGGTCGCCGGGGCGGATCAGTGCGCGGACGCGGCAGCGGATCCTGCGCAAGGCGGAGGAGCTGGGCTATCGGGCGAACATCCATGCCCGGCGCTTGCCGAAGGGTGGGGGCGGGGTGGCGACGATCGGCTTCTTCCATCCCTCGCTGGTGCGCGGGGAGCCGGACTATTTCGTGGCGGAGATCCTGCTGGGGATCAGCGAGACGGCAGCGGCGCGCGGGATGCCGCTGCAGATCCATCCTCTGCCCCCGGATGCGGGGCCGGAGACCCCGCTGGTGTCGCGGTGCCGTGACATGCTGCTGGACGGGAGCCTGGGGGGGATGATCGTCTATGCGGGCTCGGCGGCGGCGGCAAGCCTGGCGGCGGCGGCGGAGCGGGCGGGGTTGCCTTGCCTGGCGATTGGCGGCGGGGAAGATGCGGGAACGCAGCGCATCACCTACGGCCGCGAGGCGGGCGCGGAACAGGCGGGGCGCTATCTGCGCAACATCGGTCGTCGGCGTCCGGCCTATGTCGGGGGGCTAGACGATGCCGGGAAGCTGCGCGGCTACCGCGCGGGGCTGGGCGCAGGCCTGGCGGCGAAGCTTCACCTCGATCCCGGCGGCTGCGCCTTTGCCGACGGCGTCCGGGCGGCGGAGCGCCTGCTGGCGGGAAGCCCGGCCCCGGATGCGGTGTTCTGCGCCAACGATGTGCTCGCCTTGGGCTTCATGCACGAAGCCATGCGCCGCGGCTGCCGCATCCCGACGGACGTGGCAGTGATCGGTTGCGACGACGTCAGCTTCGCCCGTTTCGTCACGCCCGCGCTGACGACTGTGCGCTTCCACGAGTACGAGATCGGGCGCACCGCCGTGGCGGCGCTGGCGCGGCGCATGGCCGGGGAGCAGGTCGGGGTCGTGGCCATCCCCAGCGAGCTGATGGTCCGGGAGTCGGCATGAATGAGGAAGGGATCAACCACCGAAGTGCCGGGCGGGAGCTTGGCGCTACTGTTGCATGAACAACCGGCAGGAGGCGACGATGGGTGAGCAGATCAAGGTCAGGCCGCGCTGTGTTCCGGAGCTGGATCCGGGATTCGTGCCGGCGGCATTGTGGAACCGGGCCTTCGCCCAGGCGGTCCAGGCGGCGGGCGGCGGCAAGCCGTTGACCATCGCCCTGGAGCGCCCGAACGGGAATGCGTCGGTACACGAGGTCCGCGTCTTCCCGCACCGCGGCGACCACCGGGAGCTGAACCGCACCTACGTCGAGCGCCTGGTCAAGTTCCTTCTGTGGATGAAGGGGGGATGCCGGGTGACCCTGGCTGGCGACCCGGCCCTGGCGGCAGAGATCGCCGCCATCTATGCGCCTGACGGCGGGCGCGCGTTTGACCACCGGATCATGGGCGAGAAGATCTACGGACAGCCCTTCGCCGTCGTCCATCAGCCCGCCGGGAAGGCTCCGGGCGGGCGCGAGTCACAGGCCAAGCTGGGGGGGCATTTCGACGGCTGCCGGATCGGCTTCGACCTCGGCGGCTCCGACCGGAAGTGCGCGGCCGTGCGTGATGGCGAGGTCGTCTTCACCGAGGAGATCCGCTGGGATCCCTACTTCCAGAAGGATCCGGCCTACCACCGGGCCGGCATCGAGGATTCGCTGCGCCGCGCCGCCGCGCATCTGCCGCGGGTCGACGCGATCGGCGGCAGCGCCGCCGGGGTCTACGTCGACAACCGCGTCCGCGTCGCCTCGCTCTTCCGGGGCGTTTCCGAGGACGACTTCCGGACGCACGTCACGGAGATGTTCCTCGACCTTGCCAAGGCCTGGCAGGTGCCCTTCGTGGTGGTGAACGACGGCGAGGTCACGGCCCTGGCGGGGGCGGCTGCGATGGGCGACAATGCCGTCCTCGGCATCTCCATGGGCACCAGCCTGGCGGCGGGCTACGTGACCCCCGAGGGGGCGATCACCGATTGGCTCAACGAGCTGGCCTTCGCTCCGATCGACTACCGTCCGGACGCCCCGGCCGACGAATGGTCCGGCGACCGCGGCTGCGGCGTCCAGTACTTCTCTCAGCAGGGCGTTGCCCGCCTCGTCCCGGCCGCCGGCCTCCACTTCGCCGACGACATGCCCTTCGCGGATCGCCTGGTCGCCGTCCAGGAGGCGATGGCCCAGGGCGACGACCGCGCCGCCCGCATCTACCGCACCATCGGTGTCTGCTTCGGCTACACGGTCGCCCTCTATGCGGACCTCTACGACCTGCGCAACTTGCTCATCCTCGGGCGCGTCACCAGCGGCGCCGGCGGGGAGATCATCCTGACCGAGGCCGAGGGCGTCCTCCGCCGGGAGTTCCCGGAGCTGGCCGGACGGATCCGCTTCCGCACCCCAGACGAAAGCGGGAAACGCCATGGGCAGGCGGTCGTCGCCGCCAGTCTGCCGGAAATCCCGGGGTGAACGCTCAACGTCCAGGTCTCACCGTGTCCCGTTGAGCGTTTCTCCTTGCTCGTCAGAACCATGCCATGTCGAAAGGAAAAGCCACCATGCGACCGACCTTTTCCCGACCCGATGCCGACCTGTTCATTCCGGACGGCGCGGCGCTGCCCGAAGCCCTCGCCCGCACCACGCACCTGGCGATCGGGGCCCATCAGGACGACCTTGAGATCATGGCCTGGCATGGCATTCTTGCCTGCTTCGGCCAGGCCGACCAGTGGTTCACCGGCGTGGTGGTGACCGACGGCGCGGGCAGCGCCCGCGCCGGCATCTACGCGGACTTCACGGACCAGGCGATGCAGGCGGTTCGCCGTCAGGAACAGCGCAAGGCGGCCATCCTCGGCGAGTACGCCGCCCAGATCCAGCTTGTCCATCCCAGCGCCACCGTCAAGGACGCCGCGCGGCCCGAGGTGGCCGACGACCTCGCGGCGATCCTCCGGGCGACCCGTCCGCGCTTCGTCTACCTGCACAATCCGGCGGACAAGCACGACACGCATGTCGCGACCATGCTGCGGGCACTGGCGGCGCTGCGCCGTCTGCCCCCCGCCGAACGTCCGGAGCGGGTCTACGGCTGCGAGGTGTGGCGCGACCTCGACTGGCTGGGCGACGACGAGAAGCAGGCGCTCCCGGTTGGGGGCCGTCCCAACTTGGCCGCCGCCCTGCTCGGGGTCTTCGACTCGCAAGTCTGCGGCGGCAAGCGCTACGACCTGGCGGCCATCGGGCGCCGCCTGGCCAACGCCACCTTCTTCGCCTCGCACGAGGTCGACCAGGCCGATGCCCTGACCTATGCCATGGACCTGACGCCGCTGGTCGCCGACCCCGCCCTGGACGTCGCCGATTACGCCCTCGCCGCCATTGACCGCTTCCGCCACGACGTCGCCAGCCGCATCGGAAAATACAGGGAAAAATCCTAAGCACTAAATTCTAAGCTCCAAACATCATACGTTGAATGTCCTCGGTCACTGATCACTGTTCACCGTCCACCGTCCACCGATCACTGTTCACTGTTCACCGATTACCGATCACTTCCCCTCCCCCCACGCCCGGCGTGGCAAGTTCCGCGTTCCGCACATCTCTCACCCCCGGAGGTATCATGAAGCCAACCCTGATGGTGCTGGCGGCCGGCATCGGCAGCCGCTATGGCGGCCTGAAGCAACTTGAACCAGTCGGCCCCAACGGCGAACTGATCATCGACTATTCGGTGTTCGACGCGATCCGCGGCGGCTTCGGCAAGGTCGTCTTCGTCATTCGCCGCGACCTTGAGGACGCCTTTCGCGAGGCGATCGGCCGCCGCTTTGAGGGGCGCATCCCCGTCGCCTACGCCTTCCAGGAGCGGGATGCCCTGCCGCCCGGCTTCACGTTGCCGCCAGACCGCGCCAAGCCGTGGGGCACCGGCCACGCGATCCTGGTGGCCAAGGACACGGTCCGCGAGCCCTTCGCGGTGATCAATGCCGACGACTTCTATGGGCGCGTCGGCTATCGCCTGCTGGCCGGACACCTGTCCCGGCCCGCGGCTTTGAACGACCCCGTGGCGAACTTCTGCATGGTCGGCTTCGTCCTGCGCAACACCCTCTCCGAGCACGGCCATGTGGCCCGCGGCGTCTGCCGTACCGGCGCCGACGACATGCTCGCATCCGTCACCGAATGCACTCAGATCCACCCCCACGGCGAAGGCGCGATCTATCGGCGCGCGGACGGCTCCGAGCAGCCCCTCACCGGCGATGAGATCGTCTCGATGAACATGTGGGGCTTCACTCCCACCCTGTTC
Source organism: uncultured Victivallales bacterium (assembly GCA_964490525.1). Taxonomy (GTDB): domain Bacteria; phylum Verrucomicrobiota; class Lentisphaeria; order Victivallales; family CAZBDL01; genus CAZBDL01. The sequence continues at coordinate 11,856 of CAZBDL010000018.1, forward strand.
CCGATGCTCGACGAGGCCTTCGCCAACTTCCTTCGTGAGCACGGCCACAACCCAAAGGCCGAATGCTTCATCCCGTCGGTGGTCGACGACCTCATCCGCGCCGGGCGCGCCCGCGTCGCCGTCTTGCCCAGCCCCGACCGCTGGCAGGGCGTCACCTACCGCGAGGACAAGCCCGCCGTCGAGACCGCCATCCGCGACCTCGTCGCCCGCGGCGAGTATCCTTCTCCGTTGTTCGGGAAATGAGTGGAGATGGTGAACTTGTCCCGCCGTGGCGGGATGCTGGATCCGGGGGGGGTGCCGCCAGGAGGAGGAATTTACTGCCCAGCTTGCCCGTTGGGTCCGTAATGTCCGTAAGCCAACTGACGAACCTCTGTCTCCCGTAGCACCAAAGCCAGTTCGAGTTCGAGGACGAGGACGAGGACGAGAAAGAGAAATACCTCAATCACCATGATCACGGACGAGCCCCTTCAACCAGGAGTCCCTCCCATGAATCCACGTTCCCAGTCGGAGCTGCAGGCCATCTTCGGGCAATTCCAGGCCGTCGGCGACTACCGCCATGGCGAGCCGTACGGCTCCGGGCACATCAACGACACTTATCGGGTCGTCTGCAGTCAGGCCGGCACCGAGGTACCCTACCTGATGCAGCGCGTCAACCACCGTATCTTCACGCGGCCGCAGGCGCTGATGGAGAACATCACCCGGGTCACCGGCCATCTCCGGTCGCGGCTGGACGGGAATGCCGACGCCACCCGCCGCGCCTTGCGCCTGGTCCCGGCCCGGGACGGGGAGCCGACGGCGCGGGATACCGACGGCAACTGGTGGCGGATGTACCACTTCATCGTCGGGGCGAGCACCCATGACACGATCCGCTCGCCAGACCAGGCCTACCAGGCGGCGCGCGCTTTCGGCCTGTTCCAGCGCCAGCTCGCCGACTTGCCGGGCGCCCGCCTCCATGAGACCATTCCCGACTTCCACCACACCCCCTCGCGCTTTGCGAAGTTCGCGGCCGCTCTCGCCGAAGACCCCCATGGCCGGGCCCGGGAGGCCGCCGCCGAGATCGATTTCGCCCTTGCGCACCAGCCCCTGGCCGACGTCCTGCTCCGGCTCCACGCCAGCGGCGACATCCCCGAACGCGTCACCCACAACGACACCAAGATCAACAACGTCATGCTTGACGACGCCACCGGCGAGGGCATCTGCGTCATCGACCTGGACACCGTCATGCCCGGCCTCGCCCTCTACGACTTCGGCGACCTCGTGCGAACCTCCACCAGCCCGGCCGCCGAAGACGAGACCGACCTCGCCAAGGTCGCCATGCGCCTGCCCATGTACCGGGCTCTGGTCGACGGCTACCTGGCGGCCATCGGCGACATCCTCACCCCGGCCGAGAAGGCCCACCTCGCCTTCAGCGGCAAGCTCATCACCCTCGAGATCGGCGTCCGCTTCCTCACCGACTTCCTCCTGGGCGACGTCTATTTCAAGACCCGCCATCCCCGCCACAACCTCGACCGCTGCCGCACTCAGTTCGCCCTGGTCGCCGACATCGCCCGCCAGGAGGCCGCCATGAACGCCCTGGCGACTTGAACCTTGCCCAGGGCGGGGATATGCTACCGGTCTGCGAAACCGATTCATGGGCGTGCCTGAGGACATGCCGAGAGGCGCGCACCGGGCAATTCCCAACCAGCGAGGACGGCAGCTCATCATGGAACGCAACCGACGCATCCTGATCGTCGACGATCAGCAGGACCTGCGCGAACAGCTTGCCAAGCTCCTGGCCCGTTCCGGAAAGCGCAACGACACCCAGTCCCTGGTCCAGCAGATGCGTTCACGCTTGCTGGGCGGCACCACCGAGGGCGACGGCGGAGGCGCCGACATCGACGACGAGCCCGCCTATTTCGTGGACACGGTCGGCCAGGGCCAGGACGCCCTGGAGCGGGTGCGCGAGGCGAACGCCCAAGGGCACCCGTATGCGGTGATGTTCCTGGACATGCGCATGCCGCCCGGCTGGGACGGCATGGAGACCGCCCGGCGCATCCGGGAGGTCGACCGCTTCCTCGAGATCGTGATCATGACGGCCTACGCCGACCATGACCAGCAGGAGATCGCGGACACGGTCGGCGTCCCCGAGAAGATGCTCTACATCAAGAAGCCGTTCCAGGCGGAGGAGATCCACCAGCTCGCCCTGTCCCTGACCAGCAAGTGGACGCTGGAGCAGGCCGAACTGGGCCGCCGCCACTCCCTGGAGGTGCTGCTCCGCGGCATGAGCCGGATCAAGAGCGCGGGCATTGTCGGGGCCGAGGACTGCCATCAGAGCACGCTCAAGGCGATCCTCGACTTCACCCATGGCAAGCGTGGCTTCCTGGCGATCTGGAACGACAGCTCCAAGGTCTGGTCGGCCGTGGTCCGCCAGGGCCTGGAGGAGGCGGAGGCGCTCGACTTCCTGCGCCAGCACGAGCGGGCCCTGACCGAGAGCCGCACCACCCAGCACCTCGAAGGCAAGTATCTGCTGCCCCTGAAGCGGGACAAGTTCTCCGGGGTGGCCGTGGTCTACGACGTGGTCACCCGCAGCGACCCGGAATGGTACAAGTTCCTGAGCCTGCTGACGATGACCGCGACCGAGGCGCTGAGCAACGCCGCGACCGTCCGCAAGAGCATCGAGCAGGACCGCTTCGCCGCCATCGGCATCGCCATGAGCAAGCTCTCCCACGAGGCCAAGAACATGCTCAACCAGATGCTTGGCTTCGCCGGGCAGCTGCATCCGCATGTGGCCAAGGATCCAGCCGCCCTCGGCCTGGTCGACGCGATGATGCAGGCCGGCGAGCAGATGCTGCGACAGTTCCAGAACGTGCTGATCTACAGCAAGGACGAACCGGCGACCCGCAGCGACGTCGACCTCGTCGCCCATGTCCGCGAGGCCGTCACCGCCGCCATCGCCACGGCCGGCGGGAACCGGGCACGGACCGATTTCACCGGCGCGGCGGCCCTGACTTTGCCGGTAGACGCCGACCTGCTGCACCGCGCCATGTACAACCTCGCCGTGAACTCCTTGGCCGCTAAGCCGGAAGGCCCGCTGACCATCCGCGTTGACCTCCGCGAGGAGCCGCGCAAGGTCATCCTGGCCTACAGCGACGACGGCCCCGGCGTGCCGCCCGCCATCCGTGCCACCCTCTTCGACCCCTTCGTCTCGCAGAGCAGTTCGGGCATCGGCCTGGGCATGGCGATCGTCCGCCAGGTCGTCGAGAAGCACGGCGGCGAAATCGCCTACGAGGAGGCCCCCGGCGGCGGCGCCAAATTCGTCGTCACCCTCCCCAAGCCGCAGGCCTGAAGCGCCGTCACGAGGGCCTCCAGGGGCAGGCCGACGACATTGCTCGGCGAGCCGTCGACCGCCGCGACCAGGTCGCCGTCGTCCTCCTGCAGGGCATAGGCGCCCGCCTTGTCGAGGGTGTGAACCCGGGCCACGTAGGCACGGGCCGTCGCCTCGTTGAAGGCGCGGAAGCGGACGCGGGTGGTGACGGCGAAGCGGCAGCGCAGGTGCCGTGACCGGGCCAGCAGGCAGACGCCGGTGACGACCTCGTGCTCGTGTCCGGCCAGGCGCAGGAGCATGGCCACGGCGGCGTCCGATGTCGGCGGCTTGCCCAGGATCTCGCCCCGGAAGAGGATGTCGGTGTCGGCCCCGAGGACCAGGGCTTGCGGCCAGGCATCCGCGACGGCGGCCGCCTTGGCCTCGGCATGCGCCAACGGCACCTGGGGCGGGTAGATGCCGGCGGCGTCCTCGGCGACATCAGGAACTACCACCCGGAACGGCAAGTCAAGGGTGGCGAGCAGCTCCCGGCGGCGCGGCGAGCCCGAGGCGAGGATCAGGGAGGGAGGGGCGTCCACGTCCTCGGGGGGGCGGCTGGCGGGGCGTCGAGACGCCGTCGGAGGCCGTGCCAGTTTTGGCGAAACTGGCATACCTTGCGAGGTGTGCCCGGGGATCGGCAAAACGGGCATACAAGAGCTCCCTCCCCAGGTTTCACGCCCTGGGCTGAATCCACTGTCCCTCGGAGTCTTTGGGCCGATGACAAAAGGCCCGATGAACAGGCCACGTCATGACTGGCAGACCGCGCTCAGAACTAGCGGCCGCCAGCGGCCAGGAGATGCTTGATGCGCACGTCGACCCGGCGGATCGCCTCGATGCCGAAGCGGTCCTTCAGGTCGGCCAGGACCCGCGGCTGCATCTCGGC